>JAQVOS010000038.1 GCA_028702495.1 Bacilli bacterium | reverse complement strand
TCTTGCTTGCTTTTCTCGTAATACATAGGCCACCTCTTAAAATGTTTATCTATATGTATATTTTAACATATTTTTAGTCAAATTACCAGATAAAAAAAGGACTGCTGACACTTTGTCAACAGTCTGAGACTCACATGTGAGTCTTTTTTTGTTGCATATATGATTATCAAACAATAATGTTCTATTTAGCAAAGTAAAAATATCAACTTATTGTAAAAAACAGTTTATAGTGTAAACAAAGCAATAAAAAGAAGGTGTTTACAATGCCTTATCAAGAAAAAAGCTTATATTAGTATGATTGGTGGGTTTTTAGTTTTAGCTCTCTATGGTGTTTATACATTACTAAATTATTAAAATGCGTCCGTTCAAGGTGATGATCTATCCGCTTGTAACATAACTTTCTTACTATACTCTCTTTTTCTCCCCATAAAAAAATGATACCTCCTTAAAGGATTCAAAGTGAAAAATATTGATTTTCTATCAGAGGGATCAAGAAAACACATTTCCTTGTAACTCTTTGATATTATCTTTACTTTCATTTTCTGTCTACTTTAGAGATATCATATCAGATTTGGCTAGAGCTTATTATATGGTTTTAGTAATTGGGTAGTTATTGTTTTAGTTTACATCCTTTATTGATTTGACGAATGGTAATAAAGAATCCCAGAATGATTAACCCAAGCGACATCAATTTATAGGGGAATCCAGCAAGGGGTAAGGCAACAACAGAAAGCACGATTCCTAAGTTCGCAACAAATGCAACTAAGCATGATGTACATCCATAAGTAAACATCCCAAACAACATGGCAAGAAACCCTAGATGACTAGATCCTGCTCCTTTTACGATTAATTCACCACTCACAACTAATATTGAATTTAATCCTGCCATAATGATGTTGAGGATAATGTTCAAGATGACAAGATATAAGCCATAATTTGTATTCATTTCCACATAACTCATATTTAATGCATCAAGAATAAAAAAGATGACCATTGATAGAGCAAAGAAAAGAATAAGTTGAATGATAAATTTTTTCTGTTTAAAGATTTGAAGAATAGCCTGCATTATGAACCTCAAAATCATAGGATATTGTTAGTATAGCCAACTATTCAATTCATTGCAACTATAATGCAACTTAATATGTAAAAATGAGTATTGAGTTTCATTATTATAATCTAAAGATAAAGGGACAATTCATGTCCTTGTTGTTCGGAGGTTTTTCAAAGTATACTAGTATTGACAAAAAGGAGAAAGTATATTTATGAAAAAAAGCCCAACTGAGTTAATGAAAGAAGTCAAATTATTGCAAGGGAAAAAAGATGATCTTTTGCTTTTTGAACAAAGGAATTGGACCACGAGTTATCTTAAAGGAGAAACACCCCAAGAAAACTCATATGACTATGATGCAACCCGGGAGCAGATTCATGAACTTGATGAAACAATTCGAAGTTTTAAATTATTACTCGCTAAAGCTAATGTTGAAGCAATCGTTGAACCTTTTCAAATGTCTATTTGTGAAGCGCTCATTTATTTAGCCCAATTAAGTCAAAAGAAAGCAAGACTCGAGATGATGGGGAAAATTCCCAATCTCGAAAGAAGAAATGCTATGATATCCAATCATGATATCATTCGTATTGAATTGACCAAAGCTTGTTTTGATGTAATTGAAGTTCAAAAAGAACTTGAAGCTCTTAATCGTACGATTGTTTCTTTACAAATCGCGATTGATCGTACTAATTTAACGCATATGATTGAGTTTTAGTGGTAGTCCCTGAAAATTCATTCATTGTAATAGATATTGTTATTGTTTATGAATAAATATCAGAAAATGATTTTTGGTTTTATGTTCCTGTTTAGGATGAGAAACTGCTAAATGGGTAATAATAGAAAAAAATACTTACGATGAATTTTCAAAAAACTTAATCTATTAGAAGTTGGGTTTCAAAATAGAAGTAGGCGTGTGGATGACTCCACACCCTATTTTTATATGAAATACCCTATGTGTATTTACATTTCGAAATTATTCATATATAATAAGTTTGTATCGTAAAAAAACGATATGGAGGAAAATAATGAAAGTCAAAGAAAAGGTCATCGTTGTGACTGGCGGTGGCAGTGGCATAGGGCGTGAAATCGTCCTTGAACTATTGCATCGCGGAGCTAAAGTAGCTGCAGTCGACATCAATGAAGACGCACTCAAGCAAACTTATGAGTTAGCGCTTGATGCGAAAGACCGACTCTCACTCCACATACTTGATCTTGCTAATAAAGAAGAGGTCGATCAATTACCGGAAGCTGTTGTGAAGATTCATCAACAAGTTGATGCCATCATTAACAACGCTGGAATTATTCAGCCATTTATTCATGTCAAGGATCTAACATTTTCCAAAATTAATCAAGTCATGAATGTGAACTTTTATGGCCCACTATTCATGATTAAAGCATTCTTACCTTATTTATTACAGCGTGACATCGCACACATTGCAAATGTGTCAAGTATGGGAGCTCTTGTTCCTGTTCCAGGGCAAACTGTTTATGGGGCTTCAAAATCAGCTCTAAAATTATTGAGTGAAGGGTTGCATTCAGAACTCAAAGGTACCTCGGTTGGCGTTAGTACGATATTTCCCGGTGGAGTGGCTACTAATATTACGGCCAATTCAGGTGTTGAGACAACCATGGCCATTAAAAATCCTAAACTTACAAAAATAAAACTACTCGCCCCAAAAAAAGCTGCATCAATCATAGTGGATGCGATTGAAAAGAACAAACAAAGAGTTTGTGCTGGAAAAGATTCCAAATTTATGGATTTCTTGAGTCGTTTATCGCCCAAAAAGGCAGCTAAAGTCATTTCAAATATGTTATCATGATTTACTCATTGAAAGATTAAAAATACGACTCTACAAAATAAAATAATCACAAAGAAATCACGGTTGCCGATATCTCAGCATGTGATTTTTTTGTTTTCAATGAAGTATCTTATATTATTTTTGCAGTACGACGCACTAAGAAAATAACATTTCTTTTTGACTTCTTGCTCTTCATATAGTATAATATTGCCTAGATGGAGTCATAGCTCAATGGGAGAGCACTTGCTTGACGTGTAAGGGGTTGTGGGTTCGAGCCCCTCTGACTCCACCATTATTAGTCACGTATAAAACTTTTAAAAATTCATGCCTTTTTTCAAAAATGGTATAATTTTAGAGGTTTTTTATATTTTTAGAATCTTAGAAAAAAATATTAACAATACGGTATTTTTTTTCTAATGTAACAATCACACCTTTTTCCAAATGATTAAAATAAAAAAGTAGACATTAATGTTATGATTAGATGTCTACTTTGGTTATCTTCAAGAAGTCGCACTATTAAATATAACACGTACTTTTCCTCTATATTTACTTAACGCAACATCATTTCCTAGATAATCTTGAACCGTAAAATCATAAAGATTCATTCTTTTCTGCTTTTCTATTGATAACAATTTGAGGAAAAGGAATTTCAATTCCATTATCATTTAATGTCTTTTTAATTGCTTGACGCATATATCGTTCTACTGCATAATGCTTTTCTTGTTCCGTTTTACAAGTTGCTCGTAAGGTTACAGCACTATCTCCTAAGGCGGTTACCCCAACAATAGTGGGATCTTCTAAAATTTGAGGAAATGATTCTTTTATTTTTGGTAATTCCTGGTTAAGTAAAACAATTGTTTTTTCAATATCCTCTTCATAAGCAATCGAAAAATCAACTACAGCAACGGATGGATGAAGGGAAAAATTGGTAATGTTGTCTACATTACCATTGGCAAGAATTCTTACTTCTCCTTTCCAATTGCGAATTTTTGTAGTTTTTAAACCAATATCAATTACTTCACCTTTGAATCCTCCCACTTCTATTACATCCCCGACATCAAAATGATGTTCGAAGATAATGAAGAAACCACTTATTAAGTCATTGATAAATTGTTGAGCTCCAAGCCCAACAACCAAACCAGCAATTCCCAAACCAGCCAAAGCAGGTACAACATTTACGCCCCAAATAGCAAGAATAACTAAAATGGCAATGATTCCGACCACATACTTTATGGTACTAGCAACTACTTTCGCGATCGTTTTTTTTCGTTTTTGTAGTGGTCCTTCTTTTTTTCCTACTTGTTTCATGGCAATTTTAGTAAATCGAAAAACGATTAACGTAACAAAGAATACAACAACAGAAGCAATAATTGCTGTTACTTTTTTTTCCAAATAAATGATTGCATTACGAAAGAAACTAGAAAAATGGGTTGTAAAATCAAAACCCCATAAAAATAATAATCCAGTAACTGCGCTAATTAAAAGCACAAAATCAAGTGTATAGGCAAAAAAGACAACTTTTTTAGCTAGTTTATCCTTTCCTAATAATGTTTTTTTAATGAAAACTATACAAACAATCAATAAAACAATAATGCCGATTGTGGATAGTATTTTACTAGTAATAGAAAATAAATACATAAGTCCTCCTTTTTTTCTAATTATACCACAAAATAAGAAACCTTTCAAAAAAGAAGTACAATTAAGGACTTTGATTTACAACAATCACTTCATGGATTTTACCTTTTTGATTTGCATTATCAGCTGTTAATTTAGATTTTAAGTCATTTAACGTGGTTACAATATATGGGTAACTGACTCCACCATTAAAATTCATAAACCTTCTTTAGGACAACTAGAACTTGTTATAAAGAAGGTTTTTTCATATTCACCAGATAAAGCCTATGAAGTAATTGAATACCATGATGATAGGATGAATATCTCAACTACTCTAATTATGACGCTTGGGGGTTTTCAAAAAGGACGAAATAGTGTATAATTGAGATAGTAAAAACTAATAAGGAGGAAACATGAATTCAACCCCATTTAAAAAGCTTCAGATTGGAGATCATGCCCAATTATCGAAGGCATTTCATCTCGAAGAAGTGGAATGGTTTGCTAAGATTACGGGAGACAATAATCCTCTTCATTTAGATGAAGAGTATGCCCAAAAATCCATTTTCAAAACAAGAATCGTTCACGGAATGTTGGTATCAAGCCTTTTTTCTAGCATCTTTGGTACTATTCTTCCAGGACTTGGGTCCATTTATTTGTTTCAAAGTATGAAATTTATCCGACCAGTTTATCTAGATGAAGAAGTCACTGCCAAGGTTACGGTAAAAGAACTGATAAATGAGAAAAAGCGAGTTGTTTTTGATTGTGTAGTTATCAATAGCAAGCAAGAAGTCGTCATCACGGGAGAAGCAATTCTGCTTCCCCCAAAAGGAGATAACGAATGAAAGCATTTATCAAACCAAATGAATTATACCGTTTTTTTAAAGATGGAATGAGTATTTTAGTTGGTGGCTTTCTTACAAACGGAACACCAGAAATACTAATTGATGCCCTAAAAGAATCAGGCGTTACACAACTGACCATCATTTGTAATGATGGTGGTTTTCCCGATCGGGGTGTTGGAAAACTCATTGCAAATCATCAAGTTAAAAAACTCATTGCTTCACATATTGGAACCAATCCTTTGATTCCTGGACTCATCCAAGCGGGTGAATTAGAAGTAGAATTGGTCCCTCAAGGGACGCTCATTGAACGAATTAGAGCTTTTGCTGGGGGATTGGGAGGAATTCTCACGCCTACAGGCTTAAAGACCCTTGTTGAAAAGGATAAAAGGCAAATTGAAGTCAATGGAATCTCCTATCTTCTTGAAGAACCATTGGGAGCTGATCTTGCTTTCGTTGGAGGAGCCACATGTGATGATTTTGGGAATGTGAAATATCGCCAAACTATGCGCAATTTTAATCCCATCATCGCCATGGCTGCACCACTAACCCTCTGTCAGGCCAAGAAAACGACATTAATAGATCCTAATGATGTCGTCACCCACCATGCTTTAATCGATTATATTGTTTTGGAGGAAGAATAATGGATGCGAAAGAAATTATTGCAAGACGCATTGCACTTGAATTAGAAAATGGTGACATTGTCAATTTAGGAATTGGAATTCCCACCATGGTCGCTGATTATTTACCTCATGGAAAAGAAATCATTCTTCAATCAGAGAATGGTGTCTTGGGATTGGGTCCACTCACCGAAATGAGTGAAACTGTGAATGCTAGTGGACAATCTGCTAGTGTCATGGCAGGAGGTGCTTTTATTGATAGTGCAACTTCATTCATGATTATTCGCGGAGGACATGTCGATGTCACCGTTTTGGGTGCTCTCGAAGTCGATGAAGAGGGAAGTCTTGCTTCATGGATTATCCCTGGAAAAAAAGTACCCGGTATGGGAGGAGCCATGGATTTGGTCGTCGGAGCTAAAAAAGTAATCATTGCTATGACTCACACCAATAATGGAACTCCTAAAATTGTCCGTAAATGTACCCTACCTCTCACAGCTTATAAACAAGTGAATCTCATTGTCACCGACACGGCTGTGATTGAAGTGAGAGATGATGGACTTCATTTATTAGAAATCCATCCTGATACGACGGTTGAACAAGTAAAGAAAGCAACAAGTGCGCATTTAATCGTGGACGACGTTGCCAAAATGAAAGGAGTTACCCTATGAAAGTTACTCATCGTTTAAGAATGTCCTATGCCGATGCTCATTATGGAGGAAATTTGGTGGATGGAGCCCGAATCATGGCTCTTTTCGGAGATGTTGCCACCGAATTATTAATTCGTAATGATGGCGATGAAGGTCTATTTCGTGCATATGAAAACGTAGAATTTCTTGCTCCTGTTCATGCGGGTGATTTTCTCGAAGTAGAAGGAGAGATTATACAAGTTGGAAACACTTCCAGAAAAATGACATTTTCTTGCTGGATTATTATAAAACCACGCCCAGATATCAATGAAAGTGCAGCTGATCTATTAGAAGAAAGAAAGTTGGCTTGTCGTGCGGTTGGGACGTGTGTTGTTCCGAAGGAGAAAAAGCGATGCAAAAATTAATCATTACTTGTGCCATCAGTGGAGCCGAAGTCACAAAAGCTCAAAATCCAGCGGTTCCCTATACGGCACTTGAAATGGCGGAACAGGCCTATCTTGCCTATCATCAAGGTGCTAGTATTATTCACCTTCATGCTCGTGAAGATGATGGTACCCCCACACAAAGCGCAGAGCGCTTTCGCATCATCATGGAAGCTATTAAGAAACGTTGCCCTGATGTCATCATTCAAGTATCAACGGGGGGTGCAGTGGGGATGAGTCGGGATGAAAGACTACAGCCCATTGTTTTGAATCCCCAAATGGCTACCCTTGATTGTGGTACCCTCAATTTTGGGGGCGATGATATCTTTATCAACACCGAAAATGATATTATTTATTTTGCTCATGTCCTTCAAGAAAGAGCAGTTTTTAAGGAATTAGAGTGTTTTGAAAAAGGACATATCGATAGTGTCCTTCGTTTGGTAAAAAAAGGACATATTCATGCTCCTCTTCATTTTAGCTTTGTTCTTGGAGTCAATGGAGGGATGAGTGGTGAAGAAAGAGATTTTATGTTTTTGAAGGATTCCATTCCAAGTGATGCTACTTATAGTGTTGCAGGGATTGGTAAATATGAATTTTCGCTTGCAAAACTTGCCATCGAACATGGAGGCCATGTTCGTGTCGGATTAGAAGATAATATCTTCATCGAAAAAGGAGTTTTAGCAGCCTCTAATGGTGAATTAGTAAAAAAAGTGGTTACAATGGCAAAAGTTGCCAACCGAGAAATAGCTAGTCCAGCTGAAGCAAGACAAATATTGAGAATGGAGAAATAATAAAATGAACCCTTGCCGTTATGGAACACATAGAGTATTAGAACCAGTGGGAGTATTACCCCAAGCCGCACAACGTTTAGATAACACCATGGAATTATATGATAATGAAATGCTGATTGAAGTGAAAACTTTAAACATTGATTCTGCATCCTTTACCCAAATCAAACAAGCGACAGGATCAGATGTTGCAAAAATGGCACAAATGATTTTAGACATTGTTGAAAAAAGAGGGAAAATGCAGAATCCTGTGACCGGAAGTGGAGGAATGCTTTTAGGAGTCGTGAAAGCGGTTGGTAAAGATTTCCCTAACCCTGTTGCTGTGGGAACAAGAATTGCAACCCTCGTGTCCTTATCATTAACCCCTTTAAAAATAGATGAAATTAAAGCAATTCATTTGGATAAAGATCAAGTTGATATCAAAGGACACGCCATCTTATTTGCGAGTGGCATTTTTAGCCCCATTCCCGATGATATCGATGAACACATTGCTCTTTCTGCACTTGATGTTGCGGGAGCTCCTGCACAAGTAGCAAAACTAGTTAAAGAAAATAATCATGTTGCTATTTTAGGCGCTGCTGGGAAAAGCGGAGTTCTTTGTTGTTACATGGCCAAAAAAATGGCAGGACTTAAGGGAAAAGTCATTGGTGTGATTAGTAATGATCATAAATTGGCTGATTTAAAAAGTCTCAATGCCTGTGATGAGGTCATCATTGCCAGTGCAACAGAACCAATGGATGTATATCGGAAAGTTCTTTCTGTTAATAATAATGAACAAGTGGATGTCACAATAAACTGCGTGAATGTTCCTAATACTGAAATGACTTCGATACTCATCACTAAAAATACGGGAGTTGTATACTTTTTCAGTATGGCAACATCTTTTACAAAAGCTGCATTGGGTGCAGAAGGCATTGCCAGTGAAGCAACGATGCTCATTGGAAATGGGTATACCAAAAATCATGCTCAGTTTACGCTTGATTTATTAAGAGATTCAAAAGAATTACGTGAATTATTTGTAAAAAGATATGGAAAGTAGGATTTTATGATAACAAACGACCGCTATTTGGAACGTAAATTAAGGTTGTTTCCTCAAGTGAAAGATGAAGAATGGAATTCTTGGCAATGGCAAGTAAAAAATCGAATTACAAGTGTTCCTCAGTTAAAGAAATATATGGTCTTAACGGAACAAGAAGAAAAGGATATCACAAATGTATTAACCCGCTTTCGCATGGCAATCACCCCTTATTACTTAACGTTAATGGATCCAAATAATCCCAATTGTCCCATTCGTCAACAAGCCGTACCATCTATTGCTGAGGTGAATAATGGCCTGCATGATATCGAAGATCCACTTCATGAAGATGTTGACTCTCCTGTTCCAGGATTGACACATCGTTATCCCGATCGCGTCTTATTTTTAATTACCGACATGTGCAGTATGTATTGTCGTCATTGTACAAGAAGACGTTTTGCTGGACAAAGAGATTCGGAAATGGGTCAAGAGCGCATTAAAAAAGCGATTGAATATATTCGTGCAACTCCACAAATCCGCGATGTATTGTTGTCGGGTGGAGATGCTCTATTGATGAGTGATGAAAAACTAGAAGCAATTATTAAAGAATTGCGAACCATTGAACATGTTGAAGTGATTCGTATCGGAACGAGAACACCCGTGGTCATGCCCCAAAGGATTACCGATGATTTGGTCAACATGTTAAAGAAGTATCACCCCATCTGGGTTAATACGCATTTTAATCATCCCGATGAAATAACTTACGAGAGTAAAAAGGCCATTGAAAAATTGGCGGATGCGGGAATCCCTCTCGGAAACCAATCGGTTTTATTACGGGGAGTCAACGATTGTGTTCATATTATGCGAACGCTTTGTACGAGACTCGCTCAAATGAGAGTTCGTCCCTATTATCTATATCAATGTGATTTGTCTCAAGGCATTGAACATTTCCGAACTCCAATTAGTAAGGGTATTGAAATCATCGAGGGATTAAGGGGTCATATTAGTGGATTCTGTGTTCCAACCTATGTCGTTGATGCTCCTGGTGGAGGCGGTAAAATCCCTGTGATGCCCAATTATGTCATCTCAATGTCTCCAGGAAAGACAGTGTTACGAAATTATGAAGGCGTCATTACTACTTATTATGAACCTCTTCATTATGAAAGCCATTGTGAATGTGAAGATAATGACCAGGAAGGAATCTACGGACTTTTGACTGGAAAACATAGTGTCATTGAACCCAAACAATTGAAAAGGAGAGAGCGCTCATCAAAACATTAAACCAGTTCATTGAGCCTTACTTTTCCATTAGCGTAGTAGGAAATAGTAAAAATGCGGGGAAGACAACGGTCTTGAATTTCCTATTAAAAATGAATGAAAAAAGGATTGGGCTTACTTCAATCGGACTCGATGGGGAAGATTTGGATGCCCTATCGTTTTTACCCAAACCCAAAATTTTTGTAAAAGCTGGAACAATCGTTGCAACAGCTAAAGAAACCCTTAGCAAGTGTCAGGCAAACTATCGTATTCTTGAAGAAACCTCTCTTTCAAGCGCCCTTGGTCCGATTGTATTAATCGAAATCACAACCGAAGGAAATTGTTTAATTGGTGGACCCAGTAGTGTTCAAGAAATGAAATGGTTACTTGATAAGATGAGAACCTATGGACTCTTGCAAGTCCTAATTGATGGTGCTTTTTTTCGGATGAGTTTATCTGCCGTTAGTGATGCTTGTATCTATGTGGTTGGAGCCAATGCTCATATTCAAATGGAGCATGTTGTTCGTCATTTTCAAGCCATGATGATGCTTTATCATCTCGAGAAAACAAATCTTGATTTAGAAAAAGAGAACAATATTGTTTTGATTGAAGAAGATGGCAAGATGGCCCAGTTACCTATGAGGTCTTTACTCGACGATGAAATGTTATGGTCAAAACTAACCCCTAAAACCAAATCAATTTGGATACCAGGTGTGATTACGCCAACATTTGTTCGTGAGTGGCTTCATATCCGTAAGAAGAGAAATTTAGAGCTCATTATACAGGATGCAACCCATGTGGTTTTACCGAGTGATCTTTTAGAGCGTTTTATGCGTCAACATTGCTCTATTCAGGTACTGAAAGACATTCCGATTGTGGCCATCTGTTATAATCCTACATCACCCAAAGGGTATGCTTTTGATGATGAAGAATTTCGCCATGCACTCGAAGCTCATACGACACTCCCATTATTCAATATAAAGAAAGAGGATCGACATGAATAAATTACGATTAAATCCAAACATCATTGCTGAAGCAAGAACGTTCGCAAAGCAAATTGCTCTTGAAGTACAAGCTTTCATTGACGTACACTCGACTGTTGCTGTTGAACGAAGCGTTTGTCGAATGCTCGGAATCGATGGGGTTGATGAAGAGGGAATTCCCCTCGCGAACATCATCGTTGATGCAGGAAAAGAAAGTATTGGTTTAGAAAAAGGAATATCTAATATTATTGCTAGTAGTTTGAAGTATTACCAATGTGATTTAAACACATGGCTTTTGGGAATTTCAAGCAAACAAATGGAAGTAAAAAATCTTTCTTTGAGTAAACAAGAGATTAAGGATGTCTTAGAACCTTATTTACGACCAACCCTCACGCAAATCAAAGAGAATAAGAAGATTCGTGAACAAAATCTAGAAAAATACCCCGAGAAGAAAACACAAATTTATGTCATTGTTGCTACGGGTAATATTTTTGAAGATATAAAACAGGCGAAAGCTGCAGCCATTGCAGGAGCTGACATCGTTGCCGTGATTAGAAGTACAGGGCAGTCGTTACTCGACTATGTTCCCAATGGAGCCACAACAGAAGGATTCGGGGGAACCTATGCAACCCAAGAAAATTTCCGCTTAATGCGAAAAGCTTTGGATGAAGTGACGCTTGAAGAAAAAAGATATATCAAGTTGGTAAATTATGCCTCAGGATTATGTATGCCAGAGATTGCAACTCTTGCAGCTCGTGAACGTTTAGACATCCTTCTCAATGATAGTATGTATGGCATTATCTTTCGTGACATCAACATGCAAAGAACATTTGTCGATCAATATTTCTCCCGCCTCATCAATGCATATGCTGGTATTATCATCAATACTGGAGAAGATAATTATTTAACCACATCAGATGCCTATGAAGAAGCCCATACGGTCCTTGCCTCGCAATTTATAAATGAGCAATTTGCGTATTTGGCTCACTTACCAGCGAAATTAATGGGACTAGGTCATGCTTTTGAAATTGATCCAATGCTTGAAAATAGTTTTCTTTATGAAGTCGCCCAAGCACAAATGGCAAGAGAAATCTTTCCCGACGCTCCCCTTAAATATATGCCCCCCACAAAACATATTACTGGGAATATTTTCAGGGCTTATATGCAAAACACCCTATTCAATATTGCCACAACTTTAACCAGTCAATCGATTCATTTACTTGGAATGTTAACGGAAGCAATTCATACTCCTTGGTTAGCTGATCGTCAACTTGCCATCGAAAATGCAAAAACCATCCAGGTTGCTCTAAAAGATATGGCAAGTGAGATTTACTTTAAAGAAGACGGTATTATTGAAACAAGAGCCCAAGATGTATTATTAAAAGCAAAAAATCTTCTTTCACAAATCGCAAACGACAGTCTTTTTGTCAGTCTATCGAATGGTGTATTTGCCAATGTGAAGCGCAGTAAAACGGGTGGGAAAGGGCTAGATGGAGTTTTCGTAAAAGATGCCGATTATGTGAATGTGGTCATGGATGCGATTAAAGGAGAATTATCATGAAAATAAGACCTTATGGTGATACACTTCACGATGGAAAAATTCAACTTAGTTTTAGTTTGCCGACTCCTCTATCAGAAGTTGCTGTAGAGGCTGCTAAACAAGTCGCAGAAAACCTCGGCTTAGTCGATGTTAGCGTTGTCCACAGTGAGAAGATGGGAACAGATTTTAGTTTTTTCATTGTATATGGCACTTTTACAAAACAAATTGATCTTGATCTAATTACCGTTCAAAGTGTTAAAACCATTGTTTTATCAAGAGAAGAAATAGAAGAAAAGATTCGCCAAGAAGTGAAGAAGGAGCTAGTATTCATTGGAGCTTCCACCGGAAGTGATGCTCATACCGTTGGCATTGACGCGATTATGAATATGAAAGGCTTTGCTGGACACTACGGATTAGAACGTTATGCCGGGATTAAGGCCATCAATTTAGGGAGTCAAGTGAGCAATGAAGAATTGATTAAACAAGCCAAGATTCATCAAGCGGATGTTATTCTAGTATCACAAACAGTGACACAAAAAGATGTTCATATTAAAAATATGGTAGAACTCATTGAAATGCTAGAAGCTGAACACATTAGAAAACAATATATAGTTGTTTGTGGCGGAGCACGCATCACCCATGAACTTGCAAAAGAATTGGGGTATGATGCCGGATTCGGACCCAATAAGTTTGCGGAGGATGTAGCATCCTATGCCGTGGATGAATGGCTCACAAGAAATACAGGAAAGTAAAATACTTTCCTTTTTTATTAGTATCGAATCTTGTATCCGATTCGAAATAAAAGCGAATTAATAGATAAATAAAACATTATGTGTTAGAATACCACCATAAAGAGAGGGATTTAATTATGGATTCAGTATTTCAAAAATTACGTCGTTTTAATCTCATCATGGGAGCATTCCATTTGATACAGGGAATTCTCATGGTATTCATGGCTTATTTTGTCATTGACAAATTAGAAGCATTTCAACCAACCATTGTACAAAACTATCTCACATTTGTTCCAGGAGAAGGATTGGTATTAACAGGAAGAGAACTTTTCACATTGCCATTTGGTATTTTAGTAGCTTTGTTCCTCTTTCTTTCTGCTTTTGCTCATTTTCTCATTTCACTACCAAACAAAGTCTTCAATGTCTATGTTGAAGATTTAAAGAAGGGAATTAACAAGTTCCGTTGGTTTGAATATGCCATTAGTTCATCTATTATGATTGTTCTAACATCCGTTTTATTCGGAGTGGTAGACATCGCATCATTACTACTCATATTTGTCGTCAATGCTTCGATGAACCTCTTCGGGCTTGTGATGGAACAAATGAATGCGGGTTTTGAAAAAGGTAAAGTCAAATGGGGTCCTTTTATTTGGGGAGCAATCGCTGGGATTACTCCATGGATCGTCGTTGGACTCTATATTTTCGGTTCAGGTTCCGTTGCTGATGCTCCTTGGTTTGCATGGGCGATTCTAGCTTCTTATTTCTTCGCTTTCAATGCATTCCCATTTAACATGGTAGCACAATATTTAAAAATTGGAAAATGGAAAGATTATCTATATGGTGAAAAAACTTATATCGTTTTAAGCCTTGTCGCAAAATCTATTCTTGCTTGGTTGGTTTTATTTGGAGCCATGCAACCATAACAACACGATTCTAAGTGAAAAATAGCAAATAAAAGTAGGGAGTTATATTCCCTACTTTTTGTTCATCTTCAGAAAATTATGTCATGTTGACCTTGAAAAAATCAAGGGTCTTGTGGTATAATATTAATACAATGATTATTCGGGACGTGGCGCAGTTTGGTAGCGCGTTTGGATGGGGTCCAAAAGGTCGCAAGTTCAAATCTTGTCGTCCCGACCATTTTAAAAGTAAAACTGACACTTATTGTGTCAGTTTTTTTGTTATAAATTTGAAACGAATCACAGGATCTTCTAATTGTGAGATAACAATGGAAGTTGCAACCATAACAAGTGTTTTATACCATGCATTATCAAATAATCCGTGGATCATCATTGCTAGTACGCTCATGAGGACCATGAGGTGATAGGGGTTTTTCTTGATGCAAGTGAATACTAGACTGATTAAATAGAATCCAAAAGCAAGAGCTCCTAAGATGCCAGTTGTGGCGAGGGTATGGATGATAAAATTGTGATAATGGGCAAAGGGATAGCTAAGTCCCGGTACAGTTGTATTTGTTCCACGCCCGAAGAGAGGGAATTCTCTAAAAACATCCCATCCCTTGTTATAGATTTCTAATCGGGCTGGATCATTAAACCATCCTCTTGCATCCATTGCTTCAAGATACTGTGTGATTCCAACACTCACTTTTTCAATGCGGGTAATGCCCCAGGCAATCACTCCAATCAAGAGTAGTGACAAAAACATGTCCAGCAATAGTTTTTTTCGATTAGGAGCATAGAGCCAAGTGATGACGAATATTGGAATACTAATGAGAGCTAAAGACACATAAGCTCCCTTGGATAAGGTCAAGAATAATACAACGACTTCACCAATCACTCCTAATAGAATATAATTGTGCTTTTGGTGCTTAATGTATAGTCCAATATTCAAAGGAATCAGGAATAAGGCCATCATCGCAATCCCATTAGATTGAGCCCAACTAAAATCGATGTCTTTACCAATGATTTGTCCTTCATAGGTGAGAATGTAGTGAACAAATTGAATGGTTAGCGCCATTCCTAAAGCAAAGGAATTTTTTAAAATCGTGTCATCACCTTTTGGCTTCGAAGTTGATTTTAAATACCAATAAGCAACGAAATAAGCAAGGAACGTAAAAGCTCCCATCAATGCTTGAAAGAACTCTTCTTGAGGAGCGTTTATAAGGGAGAGAGCATTGGCGATGAGAAGTGCAAGTAGGGCATAGAATAGTGGTTCACGAAAACGATGCTTGCTTTTGATCATATCATATAATAAGAAAGGTAATGCAACTCCAATTGTTCCAAAGAAAATGTAAACATTGGTGTTATAATCATCACTTCGAGGAATAATGAGAGCACTTAAGATAAGGGTTCCGATATGAATCCGATTAGATTGTGTCAAAATGATGAGAATCGCCATGAGAGAGCAATGAGCCATACATAAAATAGGAATATTTTCAACCCAACTAATGAGTGAAATGATATAAGTAACCGCGATAAAATAATTACTACTAAAGTATTTTTGAAAATACTTTTTGAGAGAAGTCCCTTTTTCATGATACTTTTGATAAAACCCAATAATCATCGTGGTGATGATGGCAATGGCAATGGCTACTAAAGAGACGATTGTACCAAATTGTAATCCTGGTGTATGATATTCCATTCGAATGGTATGGTCACCTGCTTCAAGCACAAGTCCCATATATCCAACATTCGTATGAATGATTTTTTGTTCAACATCGTTTGAGAACGCCCGGAATCCTTCATGATAAGGAAGACTGATAAAGAGAAGTCCTGTTTCCTCTAAGTGAAGTGTTCCTGTAAAACCTCGCGAATTAAAGGTGAGGTTTTGGAGGTGATTGGCATTGAGGTTGGTGACTTGTGCATCATAATCATCCATTGGGTTTAGAAGAACTTTAAATGCATCAAATGTATAGGTTCCTTTGGGAAAAGCCATCGTGATTATGACTTCATCCGTTTGCGTATACCCTAAATTAACGAGATGATTAGGATTATCGAAATCAAAGTTGGTTCCTTTTCCATAAGTTGCTTCAGGAACTTTTGATGAAGGCGTTTCATAGGTGATGGTAAATTCTTTATCAGGAGTCATGGATTGAAAATTTTCAATCCAGACGTAGACTTCGTGATGGGTGGCTCCCGTGATTTGGAAGGTTATTTTTGCATCTTTTTTTGTTACAATGAAACCATTTTCCTCCATCGTCATGCCATCTTG
>JAQVOS010000074.1 GCA_028702495.1 Bacilli bacterium | reverse complement strand
AAGCAGTAATGAGAACTTATCCTCAAATGATGCCAGAACTTGATTCTTATGAAGGAATCATTGCAGGAGATGGAAGCCTTGTGATTAATGTGCGTTATGTTGAACTCTCATTCACCCTAAATTATGAACTTAATGGTGGAAACTTTACTTATGTAACAAGAACTGATATGGTAAATGATTTCCTAAAAGATTATAATACTTTAAATGTGTCCTCTTATACCATTGCCAACATGCCAATGGGTGCATGGACCATGACCAATTTTCACTCATTCTTCTTAAATCCGACCTATAAAGCTAAATGGGCATGGTTACCAGCCTATTTAGGCGTTGTTGGTTCTTCCACAAACAAAAAAGCTTGTAGCGATATTGCAACAGTCAATACTGTTTCTGAATATACTGCCAAAAATAGTAACTGGATTTATGCATTATCTTATGAAGTACGTGGCTTTATTTGTGGTGTGAAGTATACAAACAATGCCAACTGGATGTCTTCTGATTATTCGGTTTTTGAACTAGCCAATGGTTTTTGGGATACATTTGTATCTCACAATGAAGAAACAACGCTCTCTGAACAAAAAACAGCCGTCACCCTAAAAACTCCTGTTTATCGAGATGGATACATCTTTGGAGGATGGTACACGGATGCAGAGTTTACAGGCGAAGCCCAAACAACTATTAGTAATAATGCAACTGTTTATGCAAAATGGAATGTGAACAATCCTGTGACTGGAATCGTCATTGATAATCCGGTTTCGTCGATGGAAAAATATGGAACTCATCAACTTAATATCACCATTCAACCATCCGATGCTTACAATAAAACAGTTGTCTATTCAACAAGCGATGAAACCATTCTAAAAGTTAGCGACACTGGGCTCATTACCGCCTATAACTCGGGTGTTGCAACTGTCACTATTGAAAGTGTTATTGCGGGTGTATCTACAACGATTGACATTACGGTGGTTGCCCAAGATAATCTAGATATTCGCTATGATGATAGCTTTAATGGAACCCTTCTTGTCAATGAAGAAGTTCAATTAACAACAACAGGTTTTGGTGGACTCACCTCTGGTGTCGTAACATTTACTTCAGTGAATCCAACTATTTTATCTATTAGTTCAACAGGACTTGTGAAAGGTCTTGCTTTGGGAACGGGTACCATTGAATGTTCTATCAGTGGAACGACTTATGCAACACTCACCATTGTGGTTGTAGCACCAACCGCTGCCCAAAAGGCTGATCAACTTCTTGCTTTATTAATTGATTATGCAGAACCGGTCGTTGATAGCGTCAATGCAAGTCTATACTATGATAATTTCTCTGCTTTCCAACAATACTATGATTCAGTTTATGGAAGTGTGAACTTCTATCTATTTGATGATATGAATATTGATCGGACGACTTATCTCATAAATTTAGCAACCAACCCTACAAAGAGCTCAGGTCTTAAACCATCAACTGAATTTATTACAGTCCATGATACAGCAAATATCAGTGGTGGCTTGACCAATCATGGCTCTTACTGGTTACAATCAAGTCATTCAACTTCTATTCACTTCACAGTGGGCGATTATGGTGTCATTCAAGATTTAGACACTCGCTACATTGCTCATCATGCAGGAGATGGAACAGGTACTACCTTTAGTTATAACAATACGGGAGTTGCAGCCAATGGCAATTTAAATCCTAATATTGATATCTCAAACGATGGCTATTTCACATTCAATGGAACCAAATCGATTATCCTTGCTCCAAAAGGAGATGCTGGACAAATCCTTGATCAATCATATTTCACAAATCTAGGACCAAATTGGAAAATTGGAAACGATGGTAACTATTATTTAGGAACTTCATGGTTTGTTGATTCTCAAGTAGCTCGTGGCGTGATTGCTTCCAAGGGTGGCAATAACAATTCCACAGGTATTGAAATGTGTGTTAATACCAATGGCGATATTTATGATACATGGCAAAGAACTGCAAAACTCGTTGCTTCACTCTTAGTTGAACATCAATTGGGTATTGATCGTGTGGTTCAACATAATAGTTTCACAGGTAAAAATTGTCCACAATCATTAATTATGAGCAGTTATTGGGACCGTTTTATTAAGATGGTCGAAATTGAATATCTCATTTTAACAGAATATCAAGGAGCAACGATTACCCTTACCTCCAATAATCCCACTCTACTGAACAATACAGGCCGTATCATTGGTAAACCTAATACCACTACAAGTGTTAGTTATACAATGACAATCTCCATTGAGGGCCAAACTAGATCCATTACATTATCTTCGTTAATTCCTGGACTTGCTTCATGGAGTCAAAAAGATGGATTTTATTCGACTCGATAAATTTATTCAAAATACCACATCATGATGATGTGGTATTTTCTTATGATAAAACCTCTTTATATTTATGATACGTGATATAATAAACCCATCAAGGAGAGTCGTTATGAGAAAAAGAAGAATTCAACAAGTCGTGCAAGGGATGGCTACTCAGGATGGCGCGGGTGTCGAGTTAGTACGCGTGTTATCAAAACCCAATGTGTATGATTTTGATCCCTTCCTAATGCTAGATGCTTTTGATTCCAAGGACCCTAAAGATTACATATTAGGGTTTCCATGGCATCCTCACCGTGGCATTGAAACCGTCACCTATTTGGTTGATGGAATAATTGAACATCAGGATAGCCTTGGAAACAAGGGAATCATTGGTCCTGGAGATTGCCAATGGATGAGCGCTGGAGGAGGAATTCTACATCAAGAAATGCCAAAACCCGCAAAACATATGTTTGGTGTCCAATTATGGCTTAATATGGCAAGAAGAGATAAAATGACGCCACCAAAATATCGTGACATCGTTCATGATAAGATTCCAACCCTTCATCAAGACAATGTGAGTATTAAGGTTTTATCAGGCGAGATTTTAAACACCAAAGGAGCAATTACCCCAGATTATGTTCCAATGACATTTTTAGATGTTCAAATGGCAGAAAATGCTTCTTGTGACTTACCAACTAGTGAGAATGACAATGTCTTCGTTTATATCCTTAAGGGAGAAATTATTTGTGGCGAGGATGGTATCTTTAGACCTTCTAAGAAAGCTCTACTAACATCTAAAGGGAATTTATTATCAATGAAAACCGGCCAATCTTCTGCTCAATTGCTTGTATTCATGGCGCCATCCCTCAACGAACCCATTGCATGGGGAGGTCCCATTGTCATGAATACAGATGAAGAATTAAGACAAGCTTTTCGGGAGATTCGCAATAATACCTTCATAAAATAGTTTTGATGTCATTGACAAATGACTCCATTTTTACTATAATAGATGCTATAATGGAGTCATAGCTCAATGGGAGAGCACTTGCTTCACAGGTAAGGGGTTGTGGGTTCGAGCCCCCCTGACTCCACCATTATGTACATTAAGACTCACATGTGAGTCTCAGACTGTTGACAAAGCTTATTCTACAACAGTCGATAAAAGCAAAAAAAGTCATAATGTGGATAACTCGGTTTCCACTTATGACTTTTCTCATTAAAAGCAAGAAAAAATGGCTATTATGCCATTTGCAAATTCATATTATCTTGTATACTAGTAAATCTTTTAAAGTGATTTACTAGTTTTTTGATATTAAGACATGCGTAAAGAAGGGCTCGCATGTCAGTGTTTTTCTCGCGTCCCTTATAACGTGTGAAACGAAGCCCGTGCTTTTCTTTGCCTTCAGCAAACACTCGTTCAATCGTTTCTTTACGTAATTTATAGAGTTCTTTCCCTTCTGGAGTTAATCGATAAGCCCTTGTTTGTTCCAGACAATCTTCATAAATATGACGTCTTATCGTTTTAAATGAATATTGTTTCAAGCAAATAGGTTTATCAATACAAGCTCCACATTCATCTTTGTGAATCTTGTATTCGATGGCTCCATCTTTGGTGATGTTCCAAGGAAGGAGTTCCTTTCTTCCTGGACAAAGGTAAGAATCCATCCGTGCCTATCACAAGCCACTTGATCGACATAAGCAAATTGCCGTTCGTGTTCCCCTTTCACAAACATCCCCGCATCAGGGTCAGTGGTACTAAGCGTGACTACTTTAGTGTCATCTTTCCTTTCAACAATCTCACCTGTCTTATCATCAATCATTCCATCGTCATTAGAATCAT
>JAQVOS010000037.1 GCA_028702495.1 Bacilli bacterium | reverse complement strand
ATCGGTATGTAGAAGATGGCGTGATGCGTGAAATCCAAGAAAACTTTGATTGCCCCATTATCATTGATGAAGAACAATATCGCTATCGTCCAATGGATGTAAGAAATGAACTACTTCACAAAGTTGAAGACATCTATTTACTCGAGCCTGAATACTTACGAGGTGAAGCATGAAATATCAACTTCGCCCAATGACGACAGATGATATCAGCGCCGTCATTGAAGGAGAGATGCGGGTTTTTACGCATACCCTCGGGTTTGATCTCATCTATACCGATTTAACTTTAAATCCTTATGCCTATTATTTCGTTTTAGAGATTGATGGCACCATTCAAGGATATATGGGATTATGGATTGAAGACCATGCTCAAATCATCAATTTCTATGTTGAAAAAGAGTATCGTTGCATGGGTTTTGGTTCGATGATGCTTGAATTTGCGATTGAGTTATGTCAGATGAGCCATGTGAAAAACATCACCCTTGAAGTACGAGTAAGTAATGATGAAGCAAAGAACTTATATGAAAAATATGGATTTAAGCCCTCTCATTTTCGCAAGCAATATTATGAAAATGGCGAAGATGCTTTGGTGATGAATAAAGAATTGGAGGTGGAATAATGATTGTTCTCGGTGTTGAAACTAGTTGTGATGAAACAGCGGTGGCCCTCGTTCAAAACGGGAAGACCATTTTATCAGATGTTGTTTATACACAAATCAAATTCCACGAAAAATATGGAGGGGTGGTTCCTGAAGTCGCATCCCGCCGTCATGTTCAAAAAATCCTCACCGTTTTTGAAGAAGCGCTCATAAAAGCAAACCTCTCTCCCAAAGACATTGATGTGGTGGCGGTGACAACCAACCCGGGGCTCATTGGATCTCTCCTAGTTGGTCTCAATGCAGCGCATACCTTTGCTTATGCCAATGACATTCCTTGCGTCGACATTAACCATCTTCATGGTCATATTTATGCGAATTATATCGAAAGTGATTTTCATTTTCCGGTTCTAGCCCTCATTGTCTCAGGAGGTCATACCGAACTCATCCTCATGCGAGATCATTATGAATTTGAACTCTTGGGTCAAACGCTTGATGATGCTGTGGGGGAAGCTTACGATAAGGTGGGTCGAGTCATGGGACTTACCTATCCTGCGGGTGTAAAAGTAGATCGATTAGCTCAAAGTGGAAAACATACCTATTCTTTACCCCTTGTATATCTCGATAAAAATAGATATGACTTTAGTTTTTCGGGGATTAAATCAGCGGTACTCAATCTCATTAATACCCATCAAATGAAAAATGAACCCATTAATATTGAAGATCTTGCAACCTCGTTCCAAGAAAGTGTCGTGCAAGTATTGGTCGATAAAACCCTTCAAGCGGCACAAGAATACAAAGTTTCTCACATCATCATGGCCGGAGGCGTTGCTGCCAATTCAGGATTAAGAAAAAAGATGGGTGAAGTTGTTGCCTGTCATAAAGAGTTCATCTTAACTTATCCATCGCTTCGCTATTGTACAGACAATGCAGTGATGATTGCGGTTGCCGGTTATTTTAAAGCACAAAAGCTTGGAATTCCCAAAAAAAATCAAAAATAAGAATATATCGTTGAAATTGACTCAAATTCATGTTATAATATGTAATTAGGATATAATCAAAATATATCCTAATTATGCTTTAATAAGAGAGTGATCGTTATGAGTTTTAATTTTGATATCACAGCCATTGTCATCATTGTCTTGTCGATTGGATTTGGATATGGACGTGGTTTTTACAAGCAATTTAAAATCACTTTAGCCATTCTTGCCCCCTTTATTGTGGTGGTTTTTGCGAAAGATGCCCTCTTTGGCCTGATTGACGGTTTGGGATTTGTTGATTCCGTTGTCAATATGGTTGCTAAGATTTTGGGCTATTTTACCTTGGCTACTGCTGATGATGCAAAATTACTCTTGGTTTATACGGTCCTATTTATTGTGACTTCCATTGTTGTTTCAATCTTTGTTGGCTTTTTTGCCCCCTCAAAACGCAAAGATGTTGTCACATTTAAATCAAAGGCTTCAAAATTCGTGGCAGCAGGACTGGGACTCGTACGTGGTGTTTGTCTTGCTCTCATCGCCCTCTACTTATTAAAAGAGATTACGGTTGTTAATTTTGATTCGCCGGTGACATCTCTCCTTGTAAAAATTGCGACGCCTATCATTGGCGACTTAACGGTGTAAGGAGGGATGATGTATGGCAAAGAAAAATGAACCTGCTGTCTTCTCCATTGAAGAATTACATCGTCAAAAATCAAAGAAGAAATCTCTCTTTGGTAAGAAATCCATGGCGGATAGCCGCATTGAAGATCATGTTCCCATTGAAACTACTCATTTTGCTGAAGGTATCAATGATGAATTCTATCGCATCCTTCAAGGCAATCCATTTATGTATAACTATAAAAAATGTATGCATAAAGCCGTTTCTATTGAAGAATTTTATATTCCTGTGAAAAAGGAAATGATGCCCTTTGGGGCTGTATTCCGCAGTCAAACACTTGATCGAGGAAAACGTCGCAAATGGATTTCTAAAGCCTTTAAAAAATGGAAAAGCGAATTTACAGTCAACAAAACGGATTTATTACAAAAAGAAAATGACAAGGTGTTTGTCGTTGGGGATGTTGCCGTTTTAAACATTTCATTTGTTTCCATCCTTTTGATGATTCTTATCATGATTATAACTGGAAGTATGGTATTTAAAACAGGATCTATTTGGGCAAGCCTCGCCGCATCGACACAACCTTTGGTTATGAAAATTGCAACAGGCATTACGAATGCTTTCACACCTTCTTGGGTAGTGTTAATCGCTAAAGCAACCTTCCCTGTTGTCATTACCGCATTATTCTATGCTGCCTTTCATAATGGTCTTATGAGCGAGTTTAAGAAGACCTCTTCCCACAGTTTATCGGCTTATAAGACATCTAGTATTCAAATCGAAAAAGATTTTAAGAAGAAATTTAAGAAAACAAGAAGCTATTACTTATCAAAAATCAGAAAAAATCCAATGAAAGTTGCACCTCTCGATATTGAGAAAACAGCTTCTGGCGATGTTGATTTCGAAGAAGTTGCTAAAATAGCTGATAGTTATGTGAAAAAAGCAGCGTTCCTCAAACGAAATCGAGGAAAACTGTTAGCCTTCCGTTTCCTCACAACTGCTCTTGCATTTGGATGTGGCTTATTTGTTGTTGGATATACCCTATATTCTATAGTGATTGAAATTATTTAGGAGGTAGATTATGAACAGTAAGAGTAAGAAAAAAACTCCAGTGAAAAAAACTCCAGTGAAAAAAACTGGAGCAGAAAAGTCAACACCTAATTTGACAGAATCTGAACTTTTAGCAAAGAGAAAAGCTCAAGCCATTGAATTAGCAGCGAAAAAAGGCGCTGACTTTTCGCTTGATGAAGAACTTCATGATATCAAAAATACCCTTTTGGACAGCGATGAACCTAGTGGATTGATTAATGAAAAAGGTGAAGTCGTCAAATTGCCTGAAGAAGATACTCTTCCTACTCCTATAGTACCTCCAGCTCCTAAAAAACGGACGACAAAGAAAAAGGTTCCTCAAGAAACCCCTGTGGATGCAACCCCAGAAGTAGTTGCTCCTGAGGCTCCCGTAGAAGAGGCTGCCTTACCGTTTGCGAAAACAAGTACGACTCCGCCTCCAGCAGAAGAATCTGAAGGGAAAGTCCTCATTAATAATTTACAAAAGCTTCGTGATCAAATCAATGCCCAAAAAGCATTAGAACGCGAACTTATTAAAAAAGAAGCGTCTAAAGTTCAAGATAAAGACAAGAAGATTATGTCTAAACTGAACCAATTGGAACAATTAGTGAAGCAAAATGAACTTCCTCCTGAGGATACTGCCCAACTAGAAGAAACCAACACAAAACTACTAAAGCAACTGAGTAATGCCAATAAGAAGATTCAAGAATTACAAAATGAATTTAATCGGTTACAAGAAGAGCAAACTAAATTCAGTCAATCCTCTTTAGAAGATGCACTTCGTCAAAATGAAGAAAAATATAATGCGAAAATAGTCGAATTAGAACGTCTCGTCACTGACCAAAAAGCAGAAACTGAGGAACGCATTCGTCAAGAATTAGAAAAGCAAAAAGATCTTGAAGCGGAAGTCACGGCTCTTAAGAAGGGTGAAGTGAGTCCCAAAGAACTTGAAGCCATGAAAAAAACTTTGGATAAGAACTTTGCTCTCGAAGTTGCAAAGTCCGAAAAAGAGTTTGCTCAAAAAGAAAAAGCCTTCCAGAAAGAGTTAGATGCTCTTGCCAAGAAACATGAGAAAACGCTTCTCCAAGAAAAAGATAAAAGTGAAAAGAAACTGCTTAAGAAACAAGAAGAATTCTTTGCAAAACTAGATAAACAAAAAACAGATTATGAAAAACGTCTCGTAGAACAAAAAGAAAAGGCTAAAGAAGCTCTCAAAGAAGAAAAAGCCCGTCTTGAATCCATTTACAAAGCATCGGATAATGAACAAGTAGTTCTGTTGACAAGTGATTACGAAGCTCGTTTAGCCGCTAAAGATGAACAACTCGAAAAATTAGAAGCAGATTATGAAGCCAAGATCCTAGATCTTGAAGAAACCATCATTCAAGAGAAGACAGCGAATGAAACAGCTAAGAATGAAGCATTAGCACGGCAATTAGAAGAACATCAAACTGCTTATGAAGCTCTCAAAGCCAAAATGCAGAAGGAACTTGATGATGCTCGTTATCTCAATGAAGTTCAAAAACAGAATCTTCTCGATTCTGAATCGAAGTTTGCTGAACAAACAGCTCATTACAACCAACTGCTTGCTGAAGAACGCAGTAGAATGGGCGAATCTAAAGCAAATGATGCCTCAATTCAAGAGATGAAAGCTTACAAAGAAGACGCTGAAGCGAAAATGCAAGCTCTTCGTGAACAAGCGACCGAAGCCAATCATTCGATGGATGCTTATAAACGTGAACTTGAGAAAACAAAAGAACAACTTGAACAAGCGAGTGTCGCATCTAAAGAAGAAAAAGCTAAATTTGCTGAACAAGAACATAAACTGATTCGTGAACTCGAAGATCGTAATCGTGAAATTAAAACCCTTAAGGCTGATATTGAGCGTATTATGAAGGAAAACGAAACCAAGAAATTGGAATCACAACTCACCCAAATCACCAACATGGTGAATGAATTGGGAAAAACGAAAGAATCACCTCAAGCTTATGGTCAATATAATTTTGAATATGAAAAAGAACTTGAACGCCGTAAACGCATTACCGCAGCGATGATGCATGAAGAAGAAGAACAAGAAAATCGCAAGCAAGAAGAACTGAAGGCCTCCTTCAATCAAAAAATCGAAGGATTGGAATCACAGGTTCGTGAACTTGGCTCGCTCCTAAAAATCAAAGTGGAAGATAATTCCGAACAAAACAAGATTATTAAGAGCATCACCGATGATTTTGAAACTTTCAAGAAAGAACTTAAACAAGATCTTGAAAAGCAACGTGAACAAAAAGAAAACGAAAATGCCCTTCCTTTACGAAAACTTGTTGAAGAATACACACGCGATAAAGATCTTCTCTTATTCCAGCACAAAAATGAAATCAATAATTATGAAGTAGACAAAAAATTTGTGAACGATGTTGAAATCCTTAAGACCATTGATGACAAGATTCGTCAAGCTTCCCTTCGTTATAGTGAAATGGCTCGCCATCGGGATCTTCAATTTCAACGTGACTTAGCCATTCTCAATGGTTATCAAGCCCCTGTAGAACCCCTTCATTATGTGGAACCTAAAGAAGACGTTCCTGTTGGTGAAGCTCCTGAGGTAGTTGCACCCATCGAAAAACAAATAATTCAAGAACCATTGATTAAAGAATCAATGGTGGAAGAACCTTTGATTCAAGAACCATTGGTGGAAGAGCCAATTGTTCCAGAACCTCCGATGAGCGAACCCATTCCTCCTCTTGAAGAAGTTCCTCCTCTAAGACGTAGTACGGTAGTCTATAGCCGTGGGACTGATAAAGAAACATTTGTTGGCAGCATCGATCAAGAATACTTACGTCGTTTGAATAGTGTCAAACAAATGAAATTATTGGTAGAAACTCGGAAGAAAGAAATTGCTTCAAGTTATGAAACTGAACTAGCAGAAATGAAAGAATCAGAAACACGCTTAGTTCAAAAAATGGATGAAGTCAATCGTAAACTCGATCAACTTCGTCAAGCCTATGAAAATAAAACAAAGAATACGCGAAATCAACATGATTTCGAAACTGAAAACACAAAACTAAACGTGGAATTACAATCTCGTAAAGAACAACTTCGTAAGCTCCGTGAAGAAGATATGGTGAAGATGAATCATCGTTATCAAAATTCGATGACCAATCTCGACAACCAATATCAAGGATTGCTTGAAGAAGAAAAAATGTTGAAAGACGAGTACGTATTAAAACAACAAAAAACTCAAAGTAAAGTTGAACGTGAAGAACAATTGGTTCGTAAACTCAATGAAGAACAATTAGAAGGACGTGTGATTGAATCTCAAGAAGAAATCAAACGTCGCAATTTGGAAAAAGTTGTTCCTTTTGAAAAGCCAATATCACAAGAAGCCCCTGTTAAGGAAGAAATGGAGCCTGTTAAGGAACCAGTGGCACCTGCCCCTGTTATAGAAACACAGCCGCTTTCTCCAAAAGAGCAAGAACTTCGCAACATCTTTGCTAAATATGTTGAAGCCCAAAAACGTTTATTACAAGACTTTGTCTCTGTTCGCGAATATCAAGAAGCTTTAAAAGAAAAACGTGCTTACTTAGCTCAAAATGGAAAATTTGATGAGCAAATTAAAGAGTTGACACATCAATTACAAGGAGTTCTCTCTAGTAGTGAAAAGAGTCGTTTAGAATGGCAAATCAAAGATGTTACCATTCGTAAAGATAATAATAAAACCAAAGTATCTTATCGTGATCGTCAATTGACAACCCTTGCCCTCAACAAACATGTCCAAGATTATATAAAAATCATTGAACGCTTGGATGCCATGAATGCCATTCTAAAACAATATGCAGCTAAAAGAGGACAAGACATCTAATGAAGATCACCATATCTCCTGAATTCGAGTGCCTCCTTCCCCATTTTGACGTCCTTGCTTATGAGATGAACGTAATCGTTACATCGAGCGAGGTAACAGAAGAGGCCATTCAAAAAGTAGAAAAACAAATTAAAGAGGAATATTCATTAGAGGATATCTTGAATATTCCTCTTATCAAAGAGGGGCGAGATGGATATAAAGCCTTAGGTAAAGATCCTAGCCGTTATCGGTTGGCTTGTGAATCCCTCTTAAGAAGACTTGTGAAAGGGTATGGTCTCTATCGCATCAACAATGTTGTTGATGCAGGAAATCTATTATCGATTGCCTTATTTCGTTCAACGGCCATTCTAGATTATGATGCCCTTCAAGGGGACGTCCTCATTCGTCTAGGAAACGCAGAGGATATCTATCATGGAATCGGACGCGGAATCATCAACGTTGAAAACATCCCCCTTTATCAAGATGAGATTTCTCCCTTTGGATCCCCTACCAGCGATACAGAACGAACAATGATTCGCCCCACTACTCGTAAAATTCTCGTCTTTGTGATTTGCTTTGGACCCAAAGATGAAGTATCAATTGACCAAGAGGTCATCTCGACCTTTACTACTTATGCCCATGCTGAACATGTCAAAAAATTAACAACAAAAAAAGGGTGATTATTTATGGAAGAAATTTCCAATTTTATTAAAACAATTATGATAAACGATCTCGAATCAGGGAAGGCTACAAAAATTATGACCCGTTTTCCTCCTGAACCCAATGCCTATTTACACATCGGCCATGCCCGAGCTTTGGTCACTAATTTTGAACTGGCAAAAAGTTTAGGAGGAAGTACCAATCTCCGTTTCGATGATACCAATCCCACCAAAGAAGACGCTAGTTTCGTGGAAGCCATTAAGAATGATATTGAATGGTTGGGATACCATCCTGCCAACGTTTTCTATGGATCTGACTATTTCCCCGAAACCTATGAACTGGCCATTAAACTGATTAAGAAAGGTCTTGCCTATGTGTGTGACCTCAGCCAAATAGAAGTCAGCGAGTATCGTGGAACTTTAACGGAACCAGGAAAGGATTCCCCTTATCGGAATCGTAGCGTCGAAGAAAACTTACGCTTATTTAATGAAATGCGTGAAGGAAAATATGAAGAGGGAACCAAGGTCTTACGAGCTAAAATTGATATGGCTAGTCCTAATATCAATATGCGAGATCCTGTTCTTTACCGCATTATTTATAC
This sequence comes from Bacilli bacterium, assembly GCA_028702495.1. Taxonomy (GTDB): domain Bacteria; phylum Bacillota_I; class Bacilli_A; order ML615J-28; family CAG-698; genus JAQVOS01. Next base: position 8,358 of record JAQVOS010000037.1, on the reverse strand, counting down.
ACCCCATCATCGTCAAGGAACACAATGGTGCATTTATCCAATGTATGACTTTGCTCATCCTTTACAAGATGCGATTGAAGGCATTACTCATAGCTTATGTAGTTTAGAGTATGACAATCATCGTCCTTTGTATGATTGGGTCGTTCGCGTTTGTGAAATGGAACATGTTCCTCAACAAATCGAATTTGGACGTCTTAACATCACAAATACAATTATGAGTAAACGTTACCTAAAAGAACTCGTTGAAAAAGGAAAAGTGAAGGGGTATGATGACCCACGGATGCCTACTCTCGCAGGCTTGCGCCGTCGTGGAATCACACCTGAAGCCATCAAGGCCTTCATCCTTGCTTCAGGACTCTCCAGGATTAATTCAACGATTGAAGGAGACATGCTTGATCACTTTGTACGTGAAGATTTAAAACTAAAAGCGAACCGCATCATGGCAGTCACCAATCCTTTGAACGTCACAATTACCAACTATCCAGAAGGAAAAGTAGAAACTCTCACCGCTCCGAACAATCAAGAAAATGAAGCATTGGGAACAAGAACCATTACTTTTTCGCGTCACCTTGTGATTGAACAAGAAGATTTCATGCTTGAAAAACCAAATAAACATTATAAACGCTTAGCCCTTGGGCTTGAAGTGCGCTTATTCAATGCATATTTCATCAAAGCCAATGAAGTCAAAACTGATGAGAATGGAAATATTGTGGAAGTACTTGCAACATATGATCCCGCTACCTTATCAGGCTCAGGATTCCAAGATCGCAAACCCAATGGCACCATTGGATATGTTGATCTATCGAGTGCTAAGGAAGCAACCTTCCATCAATTCGAACCTCTCATTTTAGATGATGATAAAGAAACTAATTTCATTGAAAGACTCAATCCCGATTCTTGGAAAACCCTCAAAGGATTTGTGGAAAATCAAAGTTATAAACCCTATAATCGATTCCAGTTCATCCGTGATGGCTATTATGTCGTCGATGAAGCATCATCAGATGCTCATTTAGTCTTTAATCGCATCGTCAGTTTGAAATCATCTTTCACCAAATAAACAAATGAGACATTATTAACAGGAGTTATCATGTATTTAGAGAACCTAAATGAACAACAAAAGAAAGCAGCTGAGATGATTCATGGCCCCGTCATGGTCTTTGCAGGTGCCGGAAGTGGCAAAACGCGAACCTTAACGGTTCGCATTGCTCATATGATGGCATCTTCAATTGATCCTCGCGGGATTCTTGCGATTACCTTCACCAATAAAGCCACGAATGAAATGCGTGAACGTCTCCAAACAATGGTAGGTCCTCATGCATCACTTCTCACCATCTCAACATTTCATGCATTATGTGCTTCGATTTTAAGAAAAGAAATCGGAGTCTTGGGATATTCGAACCGCTTCTCCATCCTTGATGATGAAGATCAACTTAAAGTCATCGGCGAAGTCATTGAAGAACACCACTTCAATAAAAAGGTTTTTACCCCCAAACACATGCGCAAGAAAATCAATTGGTGTAAGTGTTTTGATTTAAAGCCGGAAATTCCTGAAGAAAACAAAATTCTTTTGGCCTATGAAGCAAAAATGAAGGAAGATAATCTTCTTGATTTTGAAGACCTTCTGCTGAAGGTTCGCGAAATCTTCCACAATTTTCCAGATATTCTCCTGCGCTATCAAAAACGATTCCAGTATATATTAGTTGATGAGTTTCAAGATACTGATTTGATTCAATATCAAATCATTCGCCTCTTAGCCCAAGTCCATCGCAATATCTTTGTCGTGGGTGATGATGACCAATCAATTTATAGTTTCCGGGGAACCAACTATGCGAACATGAATTTGTTTAAAGAAGATTTTCCTGAATATCAACTGATTATTTTAAATGAAAATTATCGTTCGACTCAAACCATTTTGGATGGTTGTAATAACCTCATTGCGAATAATCGCGATCGTCAACCAAAAACGTTGTTTTCAAAAATTGAAGGAACGAAAGAAGACATCATCGTTCACCAAGCTAAAGATGAAAATGATGAAGTTCAATATGTCATCGATGAAATTCGAAGTCTTTTAAAGCAAGGATATACGAATCAAGATATTGCCGTTCTCTATCGGAGTAGTGCCGTATCGCGTAACTTTGAATTAGGTTTTATTCGTTCGGATATTCCTTATCGTGTCTTTGGTGGACTTTCTTATTTACGTCGTCGTGAAATTAAAGACATCATTGCGTATTTTCGTTTGATTGTTTTTCCAAATGATGTTCAAAGCTTTAAACGCATTGTGAATACCCCAACGCGTGGCCTCGGAACTAAGAGCATTGAAGCCGTTCTTGAATATCGGAAAGAACAAAAAGTGACGCTTGATGAAGCACTACTGGCAACGAAAGATTACATATCAAGTCGACATAATGCTTTCATGCGCTTTTATGAACTCATTCTTAGTTTTCGCAATCGGATTGAAGACACGGATTTGGTTGCTTTATATCAAGACCTGCTTGACCAAACGGGTTATCTTCAGATGTTAGAAGATGATGAAGATAAAGAAGAGCGGATTTCCAACTTAATGGAATTCAAGAGTATTTTATATACCATTGAAAATAGCGGTGAGATTGCCACTCGAAGTGATAAACTCATTGCTGCTTTTGATGAAGCCATTTTATCCGATGATAAATTGCAATCACAAAAACACGATCATCATGGCATCACTCTTTCCACAATCCATTCCGTGAAGGGACTCGAGTTTGCTGTCGTCTTTGTGGTGGCGTTTGAAAATAACATCTTCCCGAATCTCTTCCGTGCTAATGAAGATGCATCGACTCTTGAAGAAGAGCGTCGTATTGCCTATGTTGCAACAACGAGAGCAAAAAAACTTCTCTATCTAACCTGTGCTTTTAGGCGTCTCCTTTATGGACAAACCACCCATAATCCACAATCAATGTTTTTTGTTGAATTTGTAAAGAGTCGCTTGATGCCTCCTACACACGCCATCGATGATTATGAACCTTCTAAAAAGTTGGAGCCAAAACCCAGCGGTCTCTATGCGATTGGTGACATCCTCATCCACTCCACTTATGGGGAGGGTATCTTAGTGTCACTTTCGGGTGATATTGGAAAAATCTGTTTTGCAAAGCAAGGCTTTATAAAAACCTTTGATATGACGCATCCTGCTATTCATAAGAAAGAGGATGAATCCAAGTAAACAAAAAACATCCAAAGTTTTGGGATTGAAAATGATTAAAAACCCCAAAACTTTTGAAAGAATCAATCAGTGAAAAGACTCGAATTTGGGTCTTTTTCTTTATCAAAAAAATCCTCATCATTTTAAAAATGAAAAGCGTTTCATGGTTAAAACTCTTTAAAAAAATGGTTTTTTATGTTATAATAATTCTAGTTTAAGGGATGGTGGGTTGAATATGAAACAAAAAATCTATGAATTAACTAGCCGACTCAATCAGTATCGCTATGAATACTACATTCTTGATCGCCCAACGGTGAGTGATGTTGAATACGATAGTTTGCTCCGAGAACTTGAAGCCCTAGAAGCTGCCTATCCCATGTACGCTCTTCCATCCTCTCCAACAAAAGCCATTGGATATACCCCTACGGCAGGTCTTGCAAAGGTTGTCTTTGAAAAACCGATGATGTCACTCGCAAATGCCTTTAATCGGGAAGAAGTATTAGCCTTTGATGAGCGCATCCATAAGGAAGGGTTTCATCCTTCCTATGTGTGTGAACTAAAAATTGATGGTATTGCCAGTAGCATCACTTATCAAAAAGGTCTCTATGTACTCGCATCGACTCGAGGAGACGGCACCATCGGTGAAAATATCACCGAAAATGTTCGTACCATTGACGATTTCCCGAAAGTATTAAAATTAGACCACGATTTAGAAATTCGTGGTGAAGTCTATATGTGTAAAGATGTCTTTGAATCGCTCAATCAAAAGCGTCTTCAAAATGATGAAGAACCTTTTAAGAATCCTCGCAATGCTGCTGGAGGATCGCTTCGGCAACTCGACCCCAGTATTACGAGGGATCGAAGCTTAAGTTTATTTGGTTATACCCTCGTAAAACCTGAAATCTATGGAGTGAAGACCCAACATGAAGCCCTCCGATTTTTAGAAAACTGTGGACTCCCAGTAAACCCTCATTATCGCTTATGCAAAAACATTCATGAAGTGCTAGATTATCTTGAAGAATGGAAAACAAAACGCCACACTCTTAATTATGAAACCGATGGCGTTGTCATAAAAGTCGATGATTTCTCCATGTATGATGAGATTGGAGTAACTGTGAAAAATCCAAAGTGGGCGATTGCTTATAAGTTCCCTGCTTTAGAAGTTGAAACCAAACTCCTTGATATTATATATTCGATTGGGCGCACGGGGACGATTCATCCCAATGCCGTTTTAGAACCGATTATGATTGCAGGATCCCTCGTCCAACGAGCGACCCTCAATAATGTAGATTTTATTAAGGAACGTGATATTCGAAAGGGTGATATTGTTATCGTTCGTAAAGCTGGGGAGATCATACCTGAAGTCGTTCGGGTGAATTTTGATCGACGAGAGGGAAACCTTTCCCCCTTTAATATGATTACAGTGTGTCCTAAATGTGGGACTTCCCTCATTCGCAAGCTTGAAGAAGCAGCAACCTATTGCCCGAATGAAGCTTGTCCTGGACGGATTTTAGCGGGTCTTATCTATTTTGCTAGTAAAAGTGGGATGGATATTGAAGGTCTTGGCGAAAAACTCGTTGAACAACTCTATGATCAAGGATTCTTAAAAAGTATCACAGATGTCTATCACCTAAAAGAACATCGCGATTTTTTAGTTACACTCGAAGGCTTAGGGGAGAAGAGCATCAATCAACTCTTAGAGAATATTGATAAAAGTCGCAATAATCCCCTCGAAAAAGTAGTTGCAAGTTTGGGCATTCGTTTGGTAGGATCCAAAGTATCAAAATTACTCACCAAGCATTTTTCTTCACTGGATGCGATGATGAATGCTACGAAAGATGACCTTCTCATGATTAAAGAAATTGGAGATGCCATTGCCATCAGTTTTACATCCTACATGAAGGCGAATCGACCTCTTTTAGAAGAACTCAAACAATTAGGCATCAATCCGATGAAAGAACAAAAGAATCAAGAAGCCCTCATTTTCCAAGGGAAGACGATTGTCTTAACCGGGAAACTCGAGAAAATGACCCGTGAAGAAGCAACCCATCTCATTGAACAATATGGAGGGAATGTTGCAAGCTCCGTTAGCAAGAACACTTCATTTGTCATTGCAGGGTCTGATGCGGGTAGCAAAAAAGAAAAAGCTGAAAAATTAAATGTTCCGATTCTCGATGAAGAGGCACTAATAAGGATGGTTGAAGCATGCAAAAATACATAGAAATAAAGGGAGCACGGGAGAATAATCTTAAAAATATTAACTTAAAGCTTCCCAAAGAAAAACTCATCGTGATGACGGGCTTATCGGGATCGGGAAAAACATCGCTTGCTTTTGATACCATTTATGCGGAGGGACAACGTCGCTATGTTGAGAGTTTATCCGCTTATGCGCGACAATTCTTAGGAAACCTCAATAAACCCGATGTTGATTCGATTGAAGGATTATCGCCAGCCATTTCAATTGATCAAAAAACAACGAGTAAAAACCCTCGTTCAACGGTGGGAACCGTCACCGAAATATATGATTACTTAAGACTACTCTATGCACGGGTGGGGGACAGTTACTGCCCCACTCATGGCGTTTTAATCTCAGCCCAAACCATTCCCCAAATGATTGAAAAATTATTTGAACATCCTGAAGAATCACGAGTCATGATTCTTGCTCCGATTGTTGTGGGACAAAAAGGACGACATGAGAAAACCCTCGAACTCATTCAAAAAGAAGGATTTTCTCGCATTCGTGTGGATGGTGTCTATTATGACTTAAGTGAAACGGAAGAACTCGATAAGAACATCCGTCATTCGATTGATGTCGTTGTTGATCGTATCAAGTTAAGAGATGATATTTGCAGCCGTTTATTTGCTTCATTAGAAGTAGCCCTACGGCTCGGTGAAGGGAAAGTTACCCTAGATATCAATGGCGAAGAAGTGAAGTACAGTGAATTTTTAAGCTGTCCTCATTGTGATTTCTCCATTCCGAAACTTGAACCTCGCCTGTTTTCCTTCAATTCTCCTTTTGGAGCCTGTCCTACTTGTAAAGGACTCGGATACTTACAACAGATCGATTACGACCTGTTGGTCACCGAACCGACAAAGTCGATTCGGGAAGGGGCTATTCGTTACTTAAAGAACATTGTTGATACTGAAAACATCGAATGGCAAGTATTTAGAAAACTCACGGACTTCTATGGGATTGACCTCGATATCCCTTACCAAGAATTATCCCCAGAACATCAAGAAATCATTATGAAAGGTTCAAAAGAACCCATTTCCTATGAAATTACCTCTCGGGGAATGAATACTTTTCGAAGAACCGATTACATTGAAGGGATTGCGGATCTCATTACGCGCCGTTATCGCGAAACCAATTCCTCTTATGCTCGGGATTATTATAACTCCTATCAAACCAATAGCACTTGTCCGACCTGTGGAGGGAAGAAGTTATCGGTGGAAGCGTTAAGTGTGAAAATTGGAGGACTCAACATTCATGAGTTCTCGGAAATGACGATTCTTGAAGCATGGGAATTTGTGAAAAACTTGAAGTTGGATGAGACTAAAGCACAGATAGCCCATCTTGTTTTAAAAGAAATCATCGAACGTCTTGATTTCTTAATTCAAGTGGGACTCGATTACTTGACCCTCAATCGTTCCTCAGGCTCCTTATCAGGAGGGGAAAGCCAACGCATTCGTTTAGCAACCCAAATAGGATCACACTTAAGTGGGGTTCTATATGTCCTCGATGAACCTTCTATTGGACTTCATCAACGCGATAATGATCGCTTAATCGGAGCTTTAAAGAAAATGCGTGATTTAGGAAATACCTTAATTGTCGTTGAACATGATGAAGACATCATGCGTCAAGCCGATTATCTTGTCGATATTGGTCCTTACGCCGGAGTCCATGGGGGCGAAGTCATTGCTTGTGGAACCCCTGAAGAAGTCATGGCTTGCCCAAATTCAATTACCGGAAAATACTTATCGCACCAGTTATCCATTCCTATTCCTGAAAAGCGCCGCGCAGGCAACGGCAAGTTCCTGACCATTCATAATGGTTATGAGAATAACTTGCGTCATATTGATGTTCGGATCCCTTTAGGAAAAATGGTCTTAGTGACAGGTGTCAGTGGCTCAGGAAAATCAAGTTTAGTAAATGACATTTTAGTTAAGAGTCTTCAAAAGTCGCTCTATCGCTCGAAAGAAACTCCTGGGAAGCATGATTATATTGAAGGCATTGAAGCGATTGATAAGATTGTTGAAATCGATCAATCGCCAATTGGTCGGACTCCGCGGAGTAATCCTGCCACTTATACGGGGGTCTTTGATCAAATTCGTAACTTATTCGCGGAAACCATTGAAGCAAAAGTTCGTGGTTATGGGAAAGGCCGATTCTCCTTTAATATCAAGGGAGGCCGTTGTGAGCGATGCTGTGGTGATGGGGTCCTTCGAATTGAAATGCATTTCTTACCAGATGTCTATGTTCCTTGTGAAGAATGTCATGGAACTCGCTATAACCATGAAACCCTAGAAGTGTTTTACAAAGGAAAGAATATCTATGATGTCTTAGAAATGACCATCGAAGATGCCTGTAGCTTCTTTGAAAACATTCCTCCAATTAAAATAAAACTCGACACTTTGAAAAATGTTGGACTTGGATATATCAAACTCGGGCAAAGTGCCACCACTTTATCAGGTGGCGAAGCACAAAGAGTCAAACTTGCAAGTGAACTATATAAGAAGATTAGTGGTCAAACCCTCTATATCCTCGATGAACCGACCACAGGACTCCATTCCGATGATGTGAAAAAACTGATTGGCGTTTTGAATTACCTCGTCGATCAAGGAGCGACCGTCATTATGATTGAACATAATCTTGATGTCATCAAGCAAGCAGACCATATCATTGATTTAGGTCCTGAAGGAGGATATCGTGGCGGTGAGATCATTTTTGAAGGCAGTGCTGAAGAAATAATTCATTGTGAGAAATCATATACTGGACAATATTTAAGAAGAGTGATGAAGTAATAAGAAAAACACTCCTCTCTTGATTAAAGAGAGGGGTGTTTTTCTTATCATCTTCCCAAAAAGTAATGAAAAACTTTTCGCAATATGGTATAATAATTACGATAGACAAATGAAAAGGAGGACATTCTTGAATGAATCCAAACAAAGATGATTATAAGCTT
>JAQVOS010000073.1 GCA_028702495.1 Bacilli bacterium | reverse complement strand
TTAAAAGCCTTATGTCATTTTTGGCATAAGGCTTTTATTAAGTACTAGAGTTTTGGGGTTTTAGTCATTTTTGACCCCAAACTATTGGATGGCTTTTTGGTCTGACCCCAAACTATTGGAAAGACCCAAATCTTTTATGGTTTTTCTTAAAATCTTTTATGGTCGGTCATAAAAATAAGTACTTTTGACCATAAAACCATAAACTATTTTAAAGAACCAAAACCAATCAGTAATCCTTTTTTTATTAAATGATGACTCCATAAGTGTCAAGAGTTATTGATCCTGCATTTGATTCATCTGTATCAATATGCATAGCAAGTTTAAAATCACTTCGCACCCGAACAACAACATCTCCAAAGATAATGGATCGCGAGTCATTGACGACTTTTACACTCACGATTTGTTTGTCGACAACTCCAAGGGCTTGGGCTTCTTCTGGAGTTGCGTGAATATGACGTTTCGCAACAATGACTCCTTCGGTAAGAATGACTTCCCCCTTAGGACCCACCAATTTACATCCAGGAGTCCCTTTTGTATCTCCAGATTCATGAATAACGATGGGAAGACCCAACGTTCTTGCATCAGTAGCTGATACTTCCACTTGATCCGATTTACGACACGGGCCTAAAATCGTCACATTTTCAATGGTTTTTTTGGGTCCTACAACGGTGACTTTTTCTTCACAAGCAAATTGACCAGGTTGTGATAATGGCTTCTTAGGTGTTAAAGTTGCACTTTCGCCAAATAATGCTTTGAGTGTTTCTTCAGTGACATGTAAATGCCGAGCAGATGTTTCTACGAGTACTTTCTTTTCCATAATATCCTCCCAATGATTAACATGGTTATTATACCACAAAAATATATAATTGGAGATTGTTTTTTAATTTAAACCAAACAACGAATCGTACAAAGCAATAAGATCAGCACTAGCAGCGTTGTCCTCTAAATTATCGAGTAATATTTGTTGATTTTCAGGTGACAATTCATTGATGGAGCCAATGAGGGCACTGGTATCTTCTTCAGTAAGAGTTCCCCCTGTCAACCCATCTGTAACGGTATCAAGCGCATTAAGTAAATCAGTAACAGCTTGTTGCTCCTCTGGAGTCGTTGCTACAAAGTCACCAGCAGCTAAATCTGTATTGGTGATGGCTGTTTCAATGGCATCGGTTGCCTGCGTTAGGGCATTAAAGAAAGGATCCGTTGGGCTTGCTGTACAATACACTTCAATGGCATCTTCAACGATTTTAAGTTTATTAACAGTGAGAGGAGCTTCATTGGTTCCTTCTACTTTCATCATTTGTTCGTAGGATGCTGCCGTCATAACAAAACTAGTTGTTAACGAATCATATTGCATGATGCCCATATCTTGAATGTTATTACCTAACATACTAATGATGAGACTAGATTCGGCAATAATGTAATCGCCCAAAACTTCGGCACCATCTTGACCTAAAGAAATGGTATCATCAATCACAATACGAATGGTTGGTCCATCATTTTCGGTGATGGTTCCTGTGATGAGAATGGAAGTGGGTAGTCCATTAAGATCAGCATTAATTCTAAAAGCTACGTCATTGGTATTAAAATCCACTAGTATTCCTTCAATATTCATAGCAAACGTAGAAGTAGAGTTTGGAATTGGAATGCTAAGTTGGAAAGCACTATATGCTGAGGATTGGTCATAAACGATGGCATTGAAATCACTGTTCGAGAAAGACATCTTGGAGTCTGCAGTCGAAACAAGATTACTAATGATAAATCCTTGAACCTTATTCATAATAAAGGTGGTTTCATCAAAAGTGGTTACACTAGGATCTAATACCATCATCGAGGGGTCGACCATAAATTTAGTCAGTTCAAATTGAATGCCAAATTCATCACCGCCTATGATTCCAAAGTTAACAAGATCATTATCTTTTGATGATAAGGTGGCGACAAATTCTTGAAGGATTTCCTTTTCTGAAGAATCAGCCATATCTTCTGGGTTAATAAGTTGTTGCACAAGCATTTGAAGTTTGGTTTTATCAATAGAAACTGAAAAATCAGCAAAATCAATTTCAAAAGGTAAGTTTTCTTGTTCAAATACATCATTAAATGTGTTTTCAGAAAACTCCAATTGATCAAGCACCTTCATCATGATCTCACTACCAAATCCAGATAGCATGTTTGCTTTTCCGACTCCTAGTGTTTTAAATATCATTTTATAAGCATCAATATTTTCTTCAAAAGAAACGGATACTTTAGCGCGAGAGTTCACACCAAGAGCACTGAAGGTTAAAAAGAGATATAACTGATCATTTTCAATCTTAGCATAAATGTTTTTGACATAAATTTTCTTTCCATTTAGGAATTCAACTCCTGTATTTAAATCTGCTAAATCAAAGGTGTATAAATACTTGTTTGCTTCATCTTCTGAATTAGGATTGAAATTAGGGTTGCCTGAGTTTCTAATCAATGCGAAGATTAGTTTATTTAATTCATCTTCAGTGAATGTAAAATCAATGGAAGTTTTATCGGTTAAGTTCAAAGATTCATTAAATAAAGCCGTTAGTTCACTATCAAAAGTGACGGTATCTTCATATAATTCGAGAGGGGATTCATCCACATTATCGACAAGGTAATAGTATGATATTCCCAAAGGAATTCCAACGGTAATCACAACAAAAACAATAATACCAAATAAGAACTTCAACAATCCTTTCATAAGGTTTCCTCCTTGCTCTTAGGTCTTTTCTTCTTATTAATATTTGCGTATGGTACAATCGTATGATTGGGTAAACTATCTCCCAATCGTGTAATTTCATTTTGTAAATGGGTAATTATCCGAATACGTTCTTCATCGGGTTGATGAGTTGCATCATAAGTGATAGGCTGTCCAATGAGAATTTTTTTGAGGCTAGGGCATGTATAGACGGGGTAGAATTGCAAATTTTTCCCAACTCGTCGCGTATATCGTTTGGCCACATCCACAAAGTGTTCCTGAAAATCGTTGATATAACGATTGTAAACGACTTGATGTTCGGGAAAAATAACGACATCTTCTCCTCGTTCTAAGGCATCAATGGTTAAATTCATCGTTTGGCGAAGACGAATATCTTTGTAAACTGGAATCGTATCCGCATGAGTAAATAAATAGGGGGCAAGCCACGAAATCACAAGTTTACTGAAAAGAATATAAATCCATTTTGTAGTGCGACTTTTGTGAGGCCAAAAATCTTTGATTGAATAATCACAAGCTTCCTGGCGATTGCACATTTCACCGATAACCCAAATCTTTTTTGCACGAGGGAAATACAGTTGATGGCCAATAGGACCATGAATTTGGGCATGATTTGAAATATAAATATTTCCTCCAGTTTCAGAAGGATTTTCTTCAGTCACTGTATACTTTCGATAAAGGAGGCGGACAGTGCCTTGAATAAGACGATAGAAAAATGGTTTGCGTTGTTTCATTTGAGTGATCACCTATGATTATTATATCATATCCCTGTCAAGAAAAAAATGGAATCGCAAAAAATATTTTAATTTCTAAGATTTTGTGGTAAAATAAGGCAATTGGTGATGGTATGAAAAAATTCTCGATAAAATGGTTCTATCTTTCATATTTCGTGCTAAATCTTGTGAATGCATATGTCTTAATGAGTGGGGTAGTTCATCCCAATTTAAGCAATTATCGCTTTGATTTAGGATCTTTTATAACATCTCTTATTGGGAACATGGGTGTATTGTTGGCGTTTTTCGCCATGAGCTTTATCTTTTTTAAACGTCCAAAAGGAAGAAGTATATTTTTACTGGTTCTTTCTTCTGTTTTTGCTTTTTGGTGTTTTGCGCTTGCTATCTATACCAACATCTTTTCAACCTACTTCAAGTTTTCTCACCTAGATTGCTTTAATAATCCAACCACTAGTAATTATATTATGTTTTATATTTCATATGCATTGAAACTAGTGACTGATATTACTCAATTTATTCATCTTATTCCGTTTTTCTTACTTGTTATTGTCTTCGTCTTTACCAACAAAACCATTGTTCGCTATCATTATCCATCGGTAAAACTAGGATTATTAGTCACGAGTTTGTTATTTATTGTCATGCCTTTCTTTCAATTTAATGCCAGTATCTCTGGGACCATTTATGAAAGTAGCATTAATAATCTCTATGGAGCGCATCAATCTGGAGTCTATGATTATTATTTTTT
>JAQVOS010000036.1 GCA_028702495.1 Bacilli bacterium | reverse complement strand
ATCTCCACATGCAAATATGGAAGGATCACTTGTTTGCATATATTCATTTACAGCAATTCCTTTTCCCTTACCAATGGATAATCCAGCATCAACTGCTAGTTTTGTATTAGGTAAGCATCCGATTCCGAAAATGACACAATCAGCTTTTATTTCTTTACCACTAGCAAGATGAACTGCTTCTACTCGCTCATTCCCAACAATTGAATCAAGTTTTTCATTAACTAACAAATGAATTCCTTGTTCTGAAACGCTGGTTTCAGCTAGTGAGCAAAAATCATCATCATAAACCATTTTTAGACAATGATCTTGCATTTCAATCACATTGATATTAGCTTCTGGATGCATCTTTTTAATTTCCTCTGCCATTTCCATCCCTATAAAACCACCGCCGATGATACAAAAGTCGTGACATTGTTTCATTTCTTCAAACATAGTGGCCAAGATATTGGCATCTTTAATGATTGTATAGACGTTTCTTAAATTGGCACCCGGTAGATTTGGCTTGATTGGATAGGATCCCGTTGCTAATACTAGTTTATCATATCCAACAATTTGATCAGAGAGATGAACTTCCTTATTAATGCAATCAATTTTCTTTACTTCGTTTTCCATCACTTCGACATTACTTTTTTCCATCATCATTTTAGTGGGAAGTAAGTTTTTCATTGAATCCCCTACTGTTCCAAAAACATAAGGTATTCCGCATGGAATAGGAACGTTTACAACATCCTTTACCATCAAAATACTCTTACTCGGGTAATACTTTCGTGCTGTAACAGCAGCTGTTAATCCTGCTGCACTTCCTCCTACAATAACAACATCAAAGTTTTTCATATTTTTCCTTTCTACTTTAACATCCATGTTGATGTTCTACACATGGAGTTTTTGTTATAATTAGTTTTTCATTCATAAAATCTGAAATAATCGAGTCAATCGTCCCAGTTACACCCGTTATGACTTGTATATGATATTGAGTAAATAAATCAATCGCACTTTTCCCCATTCCGCCACAAATAACGCAATTAATACCTTTTTCATTTAAAAATTTGGGAAGAAATCCCGGTTGATGACCTGGATTTTCAATCCATTCGCGATTTAAAATTTCTTTGTTTTCAATGGTTAAACAAACAAATCCCTCACAATAACCAAAGTGAGATGTTGCCTGTCCTTGACTAGATGCTATTGCAATTTTCATAATTTTCTATAGTCCTTTCTTCTCCTGTTGTAACTAATTCAATTTGTTTTCCTAAGACTTCTTTTAAAATAGTAAAAGGCTTTTCTCCCGTACAATGCATGGTATAGATATGAGCAGATGTTTTTTTTAAATATTCTGCAGTTTTAATAATTATTTGCTTTTCTTCTATTTCTTGTCGTGAATCACTAGCAAAATGAAATCCTCCAATAATAATGTTTGGGTAATACCCCAATAATATTTTTGCTTCTTCAACGATATTACATATTCCACAGTGCGAACAACCACTTATTAGGCAACTCAAATTACCCTCTAGAATAATTGCGTATTGTTCATGTTCAAATGAATCAACACACATTTCACTCTCTTTTTTTTCAAAAAGAGTACAGTTTAAACTTGGCCAAAATAAGTCTCTCTTTGTGGTTTGAAACAATTGTATGATAGAATCAATTTTGAGATTTCCTTCAATTATTTGAAGTTTGCTATCATCAATTAAATGATGTGGAAAACTAATATCATGTAACCCATCGTGATGTAGGGAGTAAAAATGTCCCATTGCTTTTTTTTGGATGTACACATCAGCATGATGATTCATGTCTAAAAAATAAGATAATCCCCCACAATGATCAATATGACCATGAGAAACAATAGCAATATCTATTATTTTTAAGTTCCACTTTTTTATAATCGCGTTATTCATGAAAAGATGGGTTTTCCCCATATCAAATAGTATATGATGATTGGCTGTTTCTAGCAAGATTGACATCCCGTGTTCTTCAAATAATTGTTCATCATTTGAACGATCATCTATTAGTATTTTAAATTTCATATTCTCCAATCCTCGATTTTATTTCTAGATAAATTGATGTAATAGATTTGCTAAAACGAGTGCTCGAATCCATAACTGAATTTCCTTGGTTTTGTTGATGAGCAATCGAACTATCATAAGGAATTTTACCAATAAATGCTAATTTTTCTTTCTCACAATATGCTTCAATCTGTTTTGTAATTATTTCATTAATATCATATTTATTCACACAAACAAAAATCATAGGATGAACATTTTGGGCTGTGATTACGATTCTTTTCAAATCATTAAATCCTGAAACGGTGGGTTCGCTCACCATTAAACAAGCGTCTATTTCGGATAAACTTGCAATTACAGGACACCCAATACCAGGAGATCCGTCAATGATTATTAATCCTGATTTGATGACATTTTTTAATTGCTTCTTTACTTCTGTAACCAATAAACCCGAATTTCCACTGCCAATTTTTAAAGTTGCAGTTGAAAAAAATTGGTTATTTTGTTGTAATAGTTGAATAATTCCTGCTTCTTTGTCTATCATTTGAATTGCTTTAACTGGACAAATTCTTTCACATAATCCACACCCATCACATGCGAATGGATTAATACTAAAATCCTCATTTTTATGAATCGCATTAAAGGCACAATGATCATAGCACAATCCACATTTTATACAAAGAGAATGATCAATTGAGGCCAATTTCATTCCATAAAAAATATGCTCGCTTTTTATTTTCATGTTATTTCGCAATAGGTGGAGATTTGGAGCATCTACATCACAATCGGCAAATCCACTTGGATGAAACAATTCAATTAAGGCATTTGTTATGGTTGTTTTTCCTGTACCGCCCTTACCACTAAGAATGAGAAGTTTCTTCATGATAAATCTCCTCAATTTTATTTAGATATTTTTGAAATACTTTTGCATATTGTATATCTTCATGAACAAGGATTTTTCCTTGTGATAATAAAGAAGCAATCTTCCAATTAAAAGGAATTCGATCAATGATTGGGATATTTTCTTTAGTGCAAAAGGATTCAATGAAGGATTCTGATATAAATTTATTGATTAAAATGGCATGGGGCTTATGGAATAATTTGACTAATTCATAAGTCATTTTGAGATTATGCAATCCAAAAAGTGAATCCTCAGCTACTAATAAACAAAAGTCAGAATACTTGACACATTCTATCACAGAGCAACCAGTACCTGGTGGACAATCTAGGATTGTAGTATTTTGATTCACCTGAGAAAATAATTCTTTTAAAATCGGTATTCCTGTTGGATAAGTAGGATGTAAAATGCCTGTCATAATACGGCCACTATTAGTTGTTCCCTTTTTTATAGATCCAATCGTTTTCTTTGTGTATTGAATAGCATGTTGTGGGCAAAGCAATTGACAACCTCCACAAGAATGGCATAAATTCTCAATTACAAGAATGCGATCCATCAAGAAAAACAAAGCATTATATTGGCAAAAATCACTACAAATACGACAATTATTACATAACTCGCGATGAATGATCGGAATATCGACGGTTACTATTTGTTCTTCGTCATCATTTGATTTAAAAAATAAATTTCCATTTGGTTCCTCAACATCACAATCGATATAGCATCCATTTGTAATAACACTTGCTAAATTAACAGCAATGAATGTTTTTCCGGTTCCTCCTTTTCCACTGAGGATTGCAATTTTAAATTGTTCCATGGTGAGACTGATGAATATGCATTAAAATGTCTAATTCCTCGTTGATAGCCCCTTTAATATTGTCTTCAATCGTTCCATCCTTCGCTTGATAAATAATCATAGAAGATAATTTTAAAATTGCAGCGGCATTACCTCCCAATTGATACGTAATCAATGTATCAACTTTTTGATCAATTAGAAGTTGGGCTGCTTTTGTTCCTGCACCTCCAACCGCATTTTCTGCTTCATTTTTAATAAAATGATATTCATTATTAACACTATCAAAAATCAAAAAATAAGGACTTCTTCCAAATGAAGAGTAAATAGATCCTTTATTTGATGTTTCGATAACCGGCATTGCTATTTTCATTTTGATTCCTTTCTATTAAAATATTCGTTTCTATGACATCCATGTCCACCACAAAAAGAGGCTTTACCATCACAGAGATGATAATCGCCCCCCTCAATTAATAACGTTTTATTGTTAATAAGAGCGTCAGCAATTTTCTTTCGAGCGTTATTATAAATTGCTTGAACTGTTGTTCGAGCAACCAACATATGACTAGCACATTCTTCTTGGGTATAATCATTTAAATCAATTAAACGAATTGTTTCATATTCATCTAAAGTCATAATCACACTTGTTGTGGCAAAGGGTTCTTCCAAGCAACCAAATCTTGTGTTGGTGGGAAGACTACAAATCATTCGTCTTTTTCTAGGCCTAGGCATACATTCTCCTTATTTCTTTAATTGTTCGTCAATTACTCTGAGTTCTTCTTCAAGAATTCGCTTACGATTTTCCAAATTCATTTGAGTTGTTTTATCGGATTGATTGAAACCATTTGAAAAAAAGCGACACGATCTAGGAGCATAAAAGACTCTGTTTTTTTGACAAAAACCCATTTTCCATCCTGTCATTGGTCCCATTCCGATTGGACCTGTTCCATCTCCTCTTGGCATAATTTCACCTCCTCATACTTATATTATAACCCATTAATGACATATGTCAATAAATATTTAAAATTTTTAAGATATCTTACACAGATATTCATTGGGTTAATCATTTTTTAGAATAAAAAACTCGATTAATAGTAAAATGAAATTACTCTTTTTTATGGAAGACAGTAATGTGAAAATGACAATCTATGTGTTTAACCCTTTTTAGTGTTTATTCAACGATAGTAGCCATTTCTGTCGTTTATGAAATGAGCTTCATGTTTTATTCTATTAATAACTGTTCGGTTTTTACTTATTTATTGCTCTCTTTCGTTATTCGTAAAAATGAGTGTTTTAAAAGAATAAAGAAGCATAAAATTTAAGTTGTGACTTTCCAAGTTCTTCACTTCATGATATAATAAATTGTTATATGAGGTGTTACATTATGAGAAAATCCTTACCCCTAAATTTTAATTGGCTCTTTTTGCGTTCTGTTCAAGATGAAGTCAGCAAAAACTATCATGATATCGAAGGATTCGAAGTGGTGGATCTCCCCCACAATGCAACCCCCATTCCATATCACAATTTTCCTGTGTCAAGTATTCAAGGAACTTTCACCTATAAAAAAATCCTTTTTTGTGAGAAAAAATGGGAAGGGAATGACTTGTTTCTAACCTTTGAAGGCGTTGCTCATATTGCTGATGTGTTTATTAATGACGATTTTGTGTTAACACATCGTGGTGGCTATACTCCTTTTACGGTTGATATTACTGAGTATGTTCAGTATGGAGCCGAAAACATGATCACCGTCATAGTTGATAGTCATGAAAATGTCTTTGTTCCTCCCTTTGGAGGAGCCGTTGATTACTTAGGCTATGGAGGTATTTATCGAGAGGTTAGACTGGATATCCTCCATAAAGAAAGAATCACTCAATATCAAATAACGACACCTTCCCCCCTCACATCTAGCATTGTTGAAATTAGTCTTGATTTATCGACGGATTATGGCATGCTTGAAGTGGGAATATCATCAGAGGAGTCCGATCTCATCACCACTAAAGTGAAAATTCAATCACAAAAGATGACGATTAAAATTGACATTGGACAAAAGAATTTATGGGATATACAGGATCCCTATCTTTATCAAATAGATATCAAACTGTTACAAAATGAAGTGTTAATCGATCGTGTTTCCTCCCGTTTTGGATTTCGTGAAGCGACCTTTAAAGCTGATGGCTTTTATCTCAATGGAAAAGGGATGAAGCTTATTGGTCTTAACCGTCATCAAAGTTATCCTTATGTTGGTTATGCGATGCCAAAGAGCATGCAAGTAGAAGATGTCGACATTTTAAAATATGAACTCGGATGTAACATCGTTCGTACCTCTCATTATCCCCAATCGTCTCACTTTCTAGATAGGTGTGATGAAGTGGGTCTTTTAGTTATGGAAGAAATTCCAGGATGGCAACATATTGGGTCAAGTGAATGGCAAGAACTCGTTTTAAGAGATGTTCAGGATATGATCCTTAGAGATCGGAATCGTCCTTCCATTATCCTATGGGGAGTGCGGATTAATGAATCCAGTGATCATCACGATTTATATACAAAAACCAATCAACTTGCACGTTCCCTCGATCCGACACGGCCAACAGGAGGCGTTCGCAATATGCCTCATAGTGAATTTTTAGAAGATGTGTACACCTTTAATGATTTTATTCATTCTGGGAATAATCGTCCTATTTCTAAAAAAAGCACGATCACGAAAACAAAATACCCTTATCTCATTACCGAATTCAATGGGCATATGTTTCCAACAAAACGCATAGATGATGAAGCCCATCAAGTGGAGCATGCCCTCCGATATGCTAGAATTCTAAATGCCGTCATGGCTCCTAAAAATAAAGTAGCAGGAGCCATTGGTTGGTGTATGAATGATTATAATACTCATCCTGATTTTGGAAGTGGGGATTTGGTTTGTTATCATGGAGTCCAAGATATGTGGCGGATTCCAAAACTCGCTCACGCTGTTTATGCTTCACAACAAGATTTAAAACCCGTTCTTGTCGTCTCTTCAAAAATGAATATGGGAGATTGTCCTTCGGGCCGAATCGGAGACATCTATTGCTTTACGAATGTCGATTATGTGAAAGTAATAAAAAATGGAGAAACGATTGGGACGCATAAGCCTGATGAAAAAGCCTTTCAACACCTAAACCATGCTCCGATTATCATTCGGGATCTTATCGGTGATAGTCTCATTCGTCATGAAAAATTTTCAAAAAAAGACAGTGATCGTGCGAAAGCAGTCATTAAGGAAGTTGAAGTACGGGGAGCGAACCTCTCGCTCAAATCAAAACTACGGGTGCTTCATCTCTTACAAAAGTATCATATGACGTATGATGAAGGTGTTAAACTCATCTTTAAATATATGAGTGGCTGGGGAAATGCGAAAAACAATTATCGTTTTGAAGGTTATATTGGCGATGAAAAAGTCGCAACAAGAACCTTTGAGGACACAGAATCAACCTCTTTATTGTTGGATGTTCCACGTAAAACCATGGAAGTGAAAGACACCTATGATGTTATGCGTATTCGTGTTCGTAAAGTGAATCAACATCAAGAAAATCTAGTCTATTGTCAGGATGTCATCCAGGTGAGCGTATCGAAAGCCGCGACCCTCATTGGACCCGATAAAATAGCCCTCACTCAGGGAGAAGCTGCCTTTTATATTCGAACAAATAATACCTCCGGCGTTGCTGTCATTGAAGTCACAGATGGCGAAGCAAAATGCGTGGAAATGGTTGTGGTGAAAGTATGAAAAAAGAAGTAACAATTGAAGAAAGGGCTACCCTCCTAGAAGGAAAGAACGTATGGGAAACTCATTCTCATGAAGGAAGAAACCTTTTCATGGCTGATGGTCCTCACGGGCTGCGTAAACAACGGAATGTGAATGACCATTTGGGATCTGAAGGCAGTGAAGTAGCGATTTGTTATCCCACTGCGAGCCTTCTTGCCTGCAGTTTTGATACTGAACTTATCAAAAAATTAGGAACACATCTTGCAGAAGAAGCAAAAGCCATGGGGGTCAATATCGTTTTAGGCCCTGGTATTAATATCAAACGGAATCCATTGTGTGGTAGAAACTTTGAATACTTCTCGGAAGACCCTTATCTTACAGCTGCATTAGGAGCTGCCTATGTGCGTGCCGTTGAAGATAAAGGAGTTGGTGTGAGTGTCAAACATTTTTGTTGCAACAATCAAGAGACATTTCGCTATCATGCCGATAGCATTGTTGATGAAAGAACTTTGCATGAAATCTATCTTAAAGCTTTTCGTGCATGTATCAAAGAAAAACCTGCGACTCTCATGGCCAGTTACAATCGCTTGAATGGCTTCTATACCACAGAACATCCAATGCTTAAAACCATTCTTCGTAAAGATTGGGGTTATCAAGGAGTACTTGTATCCGATTGGGGAGCCATCTCTAATCGCGTTGCAGCAGTTAAAAGTGGACTTGATTTAGAAATGCCCTCGAGTCAGGGATATCATACGCAAGAACTCATTAAAGAAGCAAAAGTGAGTGATGAGGTTCGTGTGGCGATTAATGAGTCTTATCAACGCGTTGTAAAAACCATTGATGCTTACCAATTTGATTCAAATCAAGACGAAGAAAAGAGTGTCTCCTTAGACGCTCATCATGAGGTCGCAAGAAATATTGCCAGTGAATCCATGGTTCTTCTTAAGAATGAGGGGATTCTTCCGCTTCGGGCTCAAGAAAAAGTCTTATTTGTTGGCGCATTCACCAAACAATTCCGCTACCAAGGTGGAGGCTCTTCCTTTATTAACCCCTATCGAGTTGAACAAATAGAGAATAACCTCATAAACTATACGGATTATCCGGCTTGTATTGAGGGTTATACTCTTGAAGGCGACGGCTTCGATAAAGAACTTTATCAAGAAGCCATTGAAAAAGCAGGACTATATCATAAGATTGTTTTATTCCTAGGATTACCTCTTCCCTATGAAACGGAAGGCCTCGATCGGCCTAACCTCGATCTTCCTTTAGGTCAAGAGCGCCTCATTAAAGGGCTCATACAAGTAAATCCCAATATCGTATGCGTTGTCTGTAGTGGTTCCGTTGTTAATCTCACCCTTCCTTCTTTAGGAAAAGGTCTCTTAATGGCTTACTTAAGTGGAGAAGCAGGAGCTTTGGCCATTCTTGATATTCTCTATGGAAAAGTAAATCCTTCCGGAAGACTCGCAGAAACGATGATTGAAAGTGCTGCAGATTGCAATACGAAAATTACGCGCCAAGACCGTGTCTATTACGATGAGGCCATCTACGTAGGATATCGCTACTATGAAACTTTTAAAAAGCCAGTTGTCTATCCTTTCGGATATGGACTGAGTTATTCAACATTTGCATATCGTGACCTTTCGATATCGAATCGGATTTTGAATCAACCGATTACGGTCTCTTGTTTTGTGAAAAACACGGGGAGCTTTGCCGGAAAAACGGTTGTTCAGCTCTATATTGAAAATAATCATTCAAGTGTATATAAACCTCTTCGTGAACTTCGAGCTTTTCAAAAGATTCATCTTGAACCGAGCGAAGAAAAGAAAGTTTCCTTTACCATTACCAAAGAAGGCATTGCTTATTATGATGTCAATGCGCATGCCTTTTTAAGCAATGCAGGTGAATATAAAATTCAGATTTGTGAGAACGTAAGTCATGTTCTTTTAGAAGAATTAGTTGCCCTCGTTGAAGAAGATCCACGGTTTGTGGAACATCCCAAAACCAGTTATCACAAAGTTCAATATGACACCAGTGATTTTCGCGTGATTTATGGAAAGGAACTCCCTCCAGAGACTATGAAGAGACGTCCATTCACCATGGATTCAACCATTCTTCATCTTCGTGCATCATTATTGGGACTCATCATTGGATCTCTGATTATGAGTCTTGCCAATAAGACTGTAAAAGCTCCCGAAAAATGGCTTGAAGTGGTGATGAAAAAAACCATTCAAGAAACCCCGATTCGAAGTCTTGCACTCATGAGTGACGGGGCTCTTCCCCTCATGGTTGCAAGTGGCATCATTGATCTTTGCAATTGGCACTTGATTCGCGGAATCAAAAAAATCGTGAAAGGAATGCATCATCATGAAGTGGTATAAGAAGGAAACGGTCTATCAAATCTATCCTCGTAGTTTTCAAGATAGCAATGGCGATGGTATTGGTGATTTACAAGGGATTATCAGTCGCCTTGATTATCTAAAATCACTGGGTGTTGGAATCATTTGGTTATCTCCGATTTATCAATCTCCGATGGATGATAATGGATATGATATTTCTGATTATCAAAAAATTCATCCTGATTATGGAACCATGAAAGATTTTAACGAACTTCTAAAAAAAGTTCATGAAAAAGGATTAAAACTCGTCATGGATCTTGTTATCAACCATACCTCCGATGAACACCCATGGTTCCTTGAAGCAAAAGCATCAAAAAAAAGTCCCAAACACGACTATTATATTTGGAAGGATCAACCTAATAATTGGACTGGCTTTTTTGGGGGAAAAGCATGGGAATATAATCCTGAAACTAAGGAATATTATCTGCACTTATTTTCTAAAAAACAACCTGATCTCAATTGGGAGAATCCAACTCTTCGTGAAGAAATCAAAAAGATGCTTCGCTTTTGGTTAGATAAAGGTGTTGATGGCTTCCGTTGTGATGTCATCAATCTCCTCTCTAAAACCCCAGGACTTCCCAAAGGAAAACCGTCGATTGCATTGTGTGGGCATGAACATTATATCAATGGTCCACGCATTCATGAATACTTACAAGAATTAAAGCGAGATGTCTTTAATCATTACGATTGTTTTACCGTTGGTGAATGTGTCTTCTTGAATCCTAAACAAGCTCTAACATATATTGAAAACGAAAAGGAATTAAACATGGTTTTTCAGTTTCAGCATATGGCAGCCGATAACTTTTTTATCAAATGGTTTCCAATTAAATATCGTCCCATTCGCTTAAAAAAGGCCCTGAGTCGTTGGCAAAATGAAGTGAATCCAACCGGATGGAATACCCTCTATCTTGAAAATCACGATCAACCTCGAAGCGTTTCGCGATTTGGTTCGATGAAGTATCATTACGAATCAGCAACCGCTCTTGCGACGTTATTCCTCTTCCAAAGAGGAACCCCCTTTATTTATGAGGGTCAAGAAATTGGAATGACAAATGCTCCCTTTACGAATCTTGAAGATTATCAAGATGTTGAAACACATTCCATTTATCACCAATTTGTAAAAATATTTGGGCATAAAGGAATGATGAAGAAAATCATGAAAATGAGTCGTGATCATGCGCGAACTCCGATGCAATGGAATAGCGAGGAAAATGCTGGTTTTACTAATGGAAAACCCTGGTTAAAAGTCAATCCTAATTATCAAACCATTAACGTAAAACAAGATGAAACCAACGAAAAATCGATTCAATCTTTTTACAAAGCCATCCTATTGCTACGAAAGAACCATAAAGCCCTCATCATGGGCGATTATCAAGAATATGATGAAAAAAATCCTCATATCTTTTTCTATACAAGAAGTCATGAGGGGGAAACCTTTACCATTGTCGGGAACCTCACCTCTAAACCAAGAAAATGTCCAAAAGTTCCCCTAATTGAAAATCTCATTTTATCAAATGTAAAAGAACACAAACAAGTATTAGACCCTTATGAAATAAGGGTCTACCATAAGGAGAAATAATATGGAAGAAAAAGTTAGCAAACGCACCAAGTATGCCTATTGTTATGGAGGAATTGGTCGTGATATGGCTTATACCTTAGTCAGTATGTTCCTCATGAGTTTTTTCACCGATGCCATTGGTGTTAGCGACTGGGAAATTGGGGGAATTACTTTAATTCTGACTCTCATGAACATTTGGGATGCCGTGAACGACCCTCTTATGGGAGTGATTGTTGATAACACGCGGACTCGCTGGGGGAAATTTAAACCATGGGTACTCATCGGTGCCATTACAAGTGGTATTTGTATCTTCCTCTTATTCCAAGACTTTGGACTATCAGGCGTTCCATTCCTAGTGGTTTTCACCACCATCTATTTCTTATTTGAAGCCACCTTTACGACGAATGATATTGCTTATTGGTCAATGTATCCTGCCTTTACTTCTGACCCTAAAGAACGGGAATCCATTGGATCCCTCGCGCGTTTTACAGCCTCTTTAGGAGGATTCATTGTGGCTGGGTTAGCCGCTCGTATCTATACCGATTATGATGGTGGGCCAAAAGAGGCTTTCTTTCTCATGGCACTCGTCATTGTTTTAGTCTATATTCTCTGTCAAGTCATGGTTGTTGTGCTTGTGAAAAATAAACACATTGATAATCCTGCCCAGAATGAAAAAAAGATGAGTTTAAAAGGGATTTTTGAGAAAGTCTTCAAAAATGATCAACTCCTCATTATCTTATTAGGCTTCTTCTTATTTGAAGCAGGATTTGGATTAACCATTGGATTAGGTCTATACTACTTCAATTATGACCTCATCTTATATGGAGGCGGAGAATACATTGTCTTCTTTGCAGTCTTAGCAGTTGGGCAACTAGCTTCCATTGGAACTTATAGTCTTATTGCAAAGAAACTATCACGTCGCCAAATCTATTTCTATTCAATGCTTTTAATCACGATTGGATATCTTCTATTCTTTTCGATTGGATATCTTTTACCAGTAAACATTCTTTTTATTGCCATTGCTGGCTTCTTCTTATTCTTTGGCCAAGGATATATACAAGTCATGCTCTATGTATGTATCGCTGATACCATTGAGTATGGGGAATGGAAACTTGGGACACGCAACGAAAGTGCTGTCTATGCCATTCGTCCGTTTGCCACCAAACTATCAAGTTCTTTAAAACAAATCATTGTTGGTGTTATCTTAATTGTTGCTTCCTTTAATACCTCCATCATCAACCCTCTAACTGTATTTAAAGAAGCCAACCCAGCATCAACTCCTCTTGAGACTCAAGATATGATTCGTACCCTCTATGAGCAAGCTGGAAATGAAGCCATCGTACGCATTAATCTGCGGATGGGAATGATGATTGTCCCTATGATTCTCATCATTATCAGTTACATTGTTTATCGAAAACTATATCGTATTGATGATGTTTTCTATAATCAAATCATTAATGATCTATCATCGAGAAAGAGTTTAAACAATGATTAAAATAACAGGATCCATCCTTCACCTCGAAACGAAGAAGACTGCCTATATCATGGAAATAACCCCCAGTGGGTTACTCCTTCATCATTATTATCATGAAGCAGTTCCTTTTTATGATTATCGCCCCATTCTTCAACATTTAGAAGGAGGAATGGGAACCGCCTGTTTATATGAAGGGAATCCCAATGAATTTATCGATGCCCTTGATATGGAGCTATCGACCATCGGAAAAGGGGACTACCGGGAACATCTCTTAAGTCTTTATCATGATGAAGAAGGCTTCATGAATAACTTTAAGGTTACGGGATACGAACTCTTAGATCATGCCCCCAATGATGGTGGGTTACCCATGAGTTATGGGGCTGATCAAGTGTTGGACATTCGCCTTTGGGACGAAGAGTTCCAAGTGAGTTGTCATCTCATTTACCAAGTCTATGAAGAAAGTGATGTCATTACTCGTTTTCTTCAAATAAAAAACTCTTCACAAAAATCATATCGCTTACAAAGAGCCATGAGTCTAGAACTCGATATGACCTCTAACGATTATTCGCTTATGACCTTTGATGGAACGTGGAGTAAAGAGAGACATATCCATGAAAAACCACTGACCTCAGGAATTTATATTCATGATAGTAAGTGTGGAGCGAGTTCTAATAAACACAATCCTTTTGTCATTTTAAAAGAAGCCAATACAAATGAAGACCAAGGCATCGCGTATGGACTAAACCTTGTGTATAGTGGTAATCATGCCACCATCATCGAAGTGACTCCCAATCACAAAATGCGCGTTTTGATGGGTATAAATCCCCATGCCTTTGAAACCCTTCTTGCCCCTGAGGCTGTTTTTACCACTCCGGAAGCAGTGATGACCTTTTCTAGTGAAGGACTCAACGAACTATCGCAACACATGCATCATTTCATCAATCATCACATTGTAAGAGGCCCCTATCAAAATAAACCTCGCCCTATTCTTCTCAACAATTGGGAAGCAACCTATTTCAATTTCAACGAAAAAATCATCCTAGAAATGGCGAAAAAAGCAAAAGATGTCGGTGTTGAGGTCTTTGTTCTAGATGATGGTTGGTTTGGCAAAAGAACAACCGACAACTCTTCATTAGGAGATTGGTTTACCAATCTTAAAAAACTTCCTCATGGACTTTCGGGATTATCTGAAAAAATCAAAGCTATGGGATTGGGATTTGGTCTTTGGGTGGAACCTGAAATGGTCAATATGGATAGCGATTATTATCGCCTCCATCCAACGCATGCCCTCCTTCCCAAATCGGGAAAACCTTCTTTGGGTCGCAATCAGTTACACCTCGATTTAACAAACCCTGAAGTTCAAACCTACCTGATTGAAACTTTAAGCGGTATATTTAATGAAGCCAAAGTGGATTATGTGAAATGGGATTATAATCGCAATATGACAGAGCTCTACTCACATAGTGCCCATTATCAAGGTGATTATACCCATCGATATATGTTAGGACTCTACCATATTCTTGATACATTGGTAAAACGATTCCCACATGTCTTATTTGAATCTTGTGCCAGCGGTGGAAATCGTTTTGACCTTGGAATGCTGTGTTATATGAGTCAAATATGGACGAGCGATGATACCGATTACTATGAACGACTCTTTATCCAAAGTGGAACCAGCTATGGATATCCTCTCTCGGTGATGGGATCTCATGTGTCGACCACACCGAACCATCAAACCTTAAGAGTCACCCCGTTATCATCACGGTTTCATGTTGCTTGTTTTGGCCTTTTAGGGTATGAACTTGATCTCGATGATTTGAGTTCAGAAGAAGTTCAAACCGTGAAAAAGCAAATTGCTTTTTATAAAAAGTATCGTCTTCATTTTCAATACGGAACCTTTTATCGGGGATATTATAGCATCTTCAATCGCAATAATACATTTTGGTATGTGAAAAAAGATGAAGAAGTCATCATTGGATTTTTCCAAGGCCTCATTCATCCGAGTATGAGTGAGGATGTCCTTCGGATTAAGGGGCTTCAACCCAATCAAACATATTACTTATCGAATATTGAAGAAAAAGTGAATTTAGCTGTTTTTGGAAGTCTAATTCGGATGGTTCTTCCCTTTAGAATTAAAATCAATGGAACGCTCCATCGCATCATTTGTCGCGTTTATCGCTTTAAATCAGATCAGGAACGCTTTATTGTCTATGGCAAAGCCCTCTCATCCTATGGAGTTCGTCTCAACCAGCAATTCATGGGAAGTGGATTCAATGATCGCGTACGGGTTTTAGGCGATTTTGGATCAAGACTCTATTCTCTCGTTCCCACTAACACGAAAACAAACTATCACTTAAAACGAAGAAAGGACTAACTATGGAATATATTTTAAAAGGTGGGCTCGTCTACGATGGAACACTGAATCCTCCGAGCCTTCAAGATGTCCACATCAAAGATGATAAAATCGTATCTGTGGCTCCCAACATCAAAGCAGGACTCATTAAAACGATTGATTGCAAAGGGCTATCCATCTCTCCAGGATGGATTGATGCCCACTCTCACAATGATTACTATCTCAATAATCATCATATGGAACAAACCCTTCCGTTTATCCGCCAAGGAATCACGACACAAGTTGTGGGTAATTGTGGTTTTTCAGCGTATGGAATTCCCAAGGATAATCCTTATAAAGGAGATGTAGGAGCAGGACTCTTTCATGGTAATCGTGTTGCAACTTTTTCGGAGTTTGCGAAAGACGTTTCGGGTAAAATCTTGCAAAACATCGTTCCTCTCATTGGACATGGAACGGTACGGATTGGCGTTAAAGGCAAAAATCCAGAACCACTCACTCCTGAAGAATTAGAAGGAGAACTCTCCTTTGTAAGAGGAGCCCTAGAAGAAGGTGTCTTTGGTGGCTCGATCGGACTCATGTATGTTCCAGGAATGTTTGCAACCCATGAAGAGTTGGTGGCATTTGCGAAAGTGCTTCAAGAGTATGATGGCATTATGACCGTTCACCCACGAGCCAATTCTGCCGTTGCTTTAGGATATCCCCTCATTGGAGGGAAACCTCATATCGAACAAGGACTAGATGAAGTCATTCAAATTATGAAAGAATCGAACGTTCGCGTTGAATATTCCCATCTCATTTTCGTAGGGAAGAGCAGTTGGAAATGTGTTAAACCGATGTTAAAGCGATTGCGCGAAGCGAGAAAAGAAGGATTCGAAATCGCATTTGATATGTATCCATTCACCTATGGGGCAAGTGTCATTACGGTGGTTCTTCCAAGTTGGTATATGGCATTATCATCTGAAGAAAAGAAAAAACCCCTCAATCGCTTAAAACTAAAACTCATCATTAATGTTACAAAAAAACTGTTGGGTATTGAATTTTCGGATATGATGGTAAGTTACATTCATCCTGATCATCCTGAATATGAAGGAAAAACAGTCGCAGAGATCGCGAAAATGGAAAATGAATCCGATTTTGATATGTATCTCAAATTGGTTGATATCTCCCATGGTGAAGGACGCATCATGCTTGGAAAGTATTATAACGAAGCAATTATTCAAGAACTTATGAAAGATCCGCTCACCATTTACATGACCGATGCTTGGGTAGAATCCACAGGGACACAAAATGGTGGAGCTTTTCAAGCATTCCCATATTTTATTATAAGAGCAAAAGAATATAAGATGCCCCTAGAAGTCGTCATTCATAAAATGACGGGACTCACCGCCGAGCGCTTTAAAATCCCAAATCGAGGTCTTATCAAAGCCGGCCATTTTGCTGATATCACCATCTTTAAACCGGATGAAATGACGATTGATCTAACCAATCCGAGTGCTACACCCACTGGAATTCATTATGTCATTGTCAATGGACAAATAGTATTGCGGAAAAATGAATATCAAAATGTCACTCCAGGTCGTATTCTTCTCAAACAAAAACAAGTTATTGCAAAGTAAAGCAAAAAGGCCGAATAGTCATCGAAAAGATGGCATATTCGGCTTTAATATTCTGGGGTAATATAAAAGAATGATTATTAAGATATGCATGAAAATCATTTATTAAAATAATCTCTTTGTAAAGCAAGTGTTATTTGTTTGAAAAATTCTGGGCTCCAAATATTGAGTGAGGTCTTACTTTTTATAAAACCTCTTCATAATACAAAAAAGTTTTTTTCTTGACATAGTCTTCTTATTTTTCCATATGAATCTTGATAATGATTGAATTCATCTAGCAACATTGCCGTTGTTTTAACCATTTAATTTCACCTCATACTTGTATTATATACCAGTTAGAGGTGAAAATTAAGCGAATGTTTCATAAAGGTAAATGTC
>JAQVOS010000035.1 GCA_028702495.1 Bacilli bacterium | reverse complement strand
TATTTTATATAAGAGGACAAGGATCTTTCACCCTATTTATTATACCTAATAAATCAAAAAATGCAAAGTAAAAATCGGACAGGATATGTCCGATTTTAACTGTTTTATAGTTTTGATAAAATGCTAGCAATCGTCTCTGCTGCATTTCCAAGTTGTAAAGATACTCCATGAGTTCTTGAATAAATAGGATTTGGAACTCCAGCATAACCTGGTTTTAAATCATAATTGAAGATGATGATGTTAGGACATTCATCTACATTTAAAATTGGCATTCCATAAATGGGAGTTCCTTCTGCCATTCGTGCTGCAGGATTTAATACATCATTAGCACCGATGACGATGGCAACATCTGAGGTTTTAAATTCAGGATTGATGTCGTCCATTTCATACAAATCTTCATATTCAACATTGGCTTCACATAATAAAACATTCATATGTCCTGGCATTCTACCAGCAACAGGATGAACTGCATATTTAACAGTTGCTCCTAAAGACACTAGTTTATCTGCTAGTTGCTTCACCAAATGCTGTGCTTGAGCAATCGCCATACCATAACCTGGAACGATAATAACTCTTTTTGCATTTTTTAAAACTTCTACAGGATCAATTTCGACGATAGGTGCTGCAGCTTCACTTTTCACTTCTTCAGGTTTTACTTGAGAAGGGATAGAAGCAGTTGTTGTTTTTCCAAGAAGAATTTCCATCAAATGACGATTCATTGCGCGACACATGATTTGAGTGAGCAATAAACCGGATGCTCCAACAATGCCTCCGACAGCTACAAGAAGAACATCACCAATGGCAAGTCCCGCGATGGCTCCAGCAACCCCGCTTAAACTATTAAGAAGGGAGATGGTAATCGGCATATCGGCACCCCCCACGCGAAGCGTGAAAACAATGCCGAAGAGAGAAGAAAACAAAATGGAACCAATCAAGAAAATGATGGCTATTTCATCAAAAATAACTCCAAGAGGAATCATAGCGATGGTAAGAATGAGTAAGCTAGTTGATAAAGCTTGGTGGTGTTTAAACACAATCGGTTTTTGAGGAAGCACTTTATGAAGTTTTCCTGCAGCCACCAAACTTCCCAATAAGGTAATTAATCCAACCACAACCGCAAGGAGCGAAGTTGTTGAAGTAAAGACATTTTTATCTGCGCCAATCGCGAAGAACGCAAATACAGCAACAATGGCTGATGCAGCTCCACCCAATCCATTGAGAAGGGCAACCATTTGTGGCATCTCTATCATCTTAATTTTTTTAGCTAAAATAAATCCAAGAATAGCTCCAACGGCTAGGCTCGCATAAAGAGCCCATTGTAACAGGTATTCATAGCGAATGATGACTAAAACGATGCCTAAAATCATGGCAATGGCACTGAGGCGATTGCCGAAAACAGCTGTTTTTACCTTACTCATGAAATAAATGCCGACAAGGACTAATATAGAGAGAGCTCCACAAATGATATAGTAAGCTTCAAGACTTATAAAACTCGCGAGAAAGAGATGATTAATCATGCTTTTCCTCCTTGCGAGCAAACATTTGTAGCATCCGATCGGTTACAGCAAATCCACCTACGACATTAATCATCGCTAGAATGATGGCAATAGAACCGAAAATCCCTCCCAAAATAGGATATCCTTTTTCAATGGCTTCTGATGTTGCAATGAGAGCACCTAATACAGTAACCCCTGAAAGAGCATTCATCCCAGACATCAGCGGTGTATGTAGCAAACTTGGTACATTATTGATAAGAAAATACCCAATAATGGTTGCTACAACAAAAATAGACAATAAGATAATTTCCATAGCATACCCCTTTAGTTCAAATGATTAACGAAGGCCCATGGCTTCAAGAGTTCCATTATGAACCACTTTTTCATCAAGAGTTACAAGGATAGATGAGGTGATTTCATCGTTTAAATCGAGATAAATGGCTCCATCTTTGGTAAGATACTTCAATAAATTATAGATATTATGAGCAAACATCCATGTTGAAGAAGTTGGAAGCATTCCTGGAATGTTTTTGATGCCTTCAACGACAACATTGTGTTTGATGTCTCTTTCTCCTGGGGTTGTAATAGCACAGTTTCCACCTTGGTCAATGGAGATATCGACGATACAACTACCGGGTTGCATTGATTGTACCATTTCATCAGTCAATAAGATGGGGGCAATTTTTCCTTGAACAAGAGCGGACAAGAAAATAATGTCTGCTTTGGTAACGATGTCATGTAAATTAGCGCGTTCAATTTCTAGCCATTTTGCAGGAAGAGCATTGGCATGCTTTCCGTCGGGGGAAACGGCGATTTCAACAGGAACGCCTGTTTCAATAATCCGTGCTCCTAAACTTTTTGCTTGTTCGTTGGCTTCTGGACGAATGTCTGCTGAATAAACTTGAGCTCCAAGTCCTTTTGCTGTCGCAACTGCTCTTAATCCTGCAACACCTGTTCCAATGACGAGGACAGTTGCGGGTTTAATCATACCAACAGCACTTCCAACCATGGGAATGAATTTTGCGATATCATCTGCTGCCATAATAATGCCTTTGTATCCAGCACAGCTACTCATTGAAGAAAGAGCATCCATGCCTTGAGCACGACTGATTCGAGGAATACCATCAAGTGTTAATCCAACGACACCGTTTGCTGCCATCTTTTTAACCATGGCATGGTTAACAGGAGAAGCGGGATGAATAAAGGTAATTAAAGTTTGGCCTTTATGTAACATGTCCACTTCATGCTTGTTGAGAGCGTGATTGAATTGAGGTTCCTTTACTTTCATAATGACGTCTGCTTTTTCAAAGATGAAATCAGGACAATCGATGATGGTCGCTCCTGCTTCTTGGTATTGGTCATCATGATAGAATGATCCTTCACCTGCTCCTTTTTCAACGAGTACGGACGCTCCATCGGCAACCATTTTCTTTACAGTTTCAGGAATGGCTGAAACGCGTTTTTCACCATGCATTATTTCTTTTGGTATTCCTATAATCATATTATTTCCTCCAGTCTATAGGTTATCAAGCTATTAATAATTTTCTACTGAAGTCTACCAAGAATAGTGCTGTTATGAGAATATCTGCGGCACCTCCGCAACTGATATTTCCACGAATACATTCTTCTGTTACTTCAATAATGGTTTTTAAATCATATGTTTTAATGTTTGTGATTAAATTTTTATATCGACGATATGCTTCAAGTGAACCTGCTCTTTTTACAAGAACCGTATCATCCGTTGAACCAATTATATCAATCAAGGTCATGTGTAACACTTCATCATCGATGATAGGCGCTTCAAGCAATGTGTTCATTGCCTTTTTGACCGTTGGATAACCACGATATGCTTCTTCCCTAGCACCACCGATCTGATATTCTCTATAAGCTTTTTCGCCAAATGTTTGATAGTTGGACTCTTCAAAGATATTCTTTGTCATGATACGAATGTTATCAAACAAACCATCAAGTGTTTGTTGATGACTGATGGCATATCCACCACTCATCAAGGCAAGTCCCAAAATGAAAATAAGTCCTTTGTAAGTATTCACATCGTTAGTTACATCATACATCAATTTTTCAGCAGCAAGGCCTTGTTTTTTTCCTTGAGCATAGATGGTTTCTAAACTTATTCCATCAAATCCAATCCAAAACATTTGGGTAAAACTAAAGAGTAATGCTTTAGCAGACCTCATCATGAGCGTATAATTCATATCAAGATGAGAGCCATTGCTAGAAGGGGTCACTAATCCGAATTTGTGCTCTAAATCAAGTTCACGTTTAATGCTCCGAATAACAAGATGTTCAATGATATCTTGAACATATGCATAAACTTGAGTTTGAATATAGGTAAAGATACGCTTGTCAGAATGTGTTTTTTCTCGAATGCATTGAATGGCATCGCGATTACATAAATAACATTTACGAGGAGAAAGCCCTAATGATTGACGAGTCACACTCTTTTCATCACTCACATAATAATCTAGGTCAATCATTCTTCCAAGAGGATGATTGGTTTCGATATCGATTAAATTTTTTTTGATGTTTGCATCGATGGGAGTTTTGATTAAAATGTATGGTCCATCAGCACTTTCCACAAATTCCTTATCAAGAATGATGTAATCCTGTTGACATTCAATGTTGAAAATGGAAAGAAGGGTATAGGCCTCTTTGCTATTCTTATATTCTCCAGGGATATTTGCTTTGATACAAATAATGGCTTCGTTCGGCCCTAGATGATTGCGAATATGGGTAAGACGATCTTCGCGAGCGGCGAGTATTGATTCTTCATTCATAACGTTACCACTGATACAAAGTATCAATGATGCTTCCATCACGATACTTTACAACGCCGATAATTTTTTCTTTGTGGTGAAGAACTGATGGAACACCTGCCATTTGATGAGCTAGTTGAAGTAATTCTTCAATAGGAACAATTTTTAATGGTGAATTTTTTAACTGTTCAATTAAATCTTGCCTTTTGGGATTGATAGCAATCCCCCATTCTGTCACAAGCACATCCACATCTTCTCCAGGAGTGGTGATGGTTGTTACTTGTTCTTTGATGATAGGGAGACGAGATTTTAATAGATTGGTGGTGATGATGGTGAGGCGCGCTCCATGAGCTGCATCAGCATGTCCACCAGATCCACCCATAATCATTCCCGTCGAGGACGTTGTCACATTGACATTGAAATTAATATCAATTTCAGTGGCACCCAAAATAACAAAATCAAGATGGTCCACAATTACTTCGGGGTTATAAGGGTTAGCATATTGGGAGGATGACATTCCAATGTGATTGGCATTTTCGCGATAACTACGAACAGCTTCTAAATCAAAACATTGGACATCATATAAACGCTCAATCATTTTCTTTTCTAGTAATTCTACAAAATATGAGGTAATGCCTCCAGAGGCAAAAGAAGCCATAATATGTTTATGCTCCATGATTTTACGAACCTCATCGGTTACAGCTAGAGAAATGCCTCCAGCTCCTGTTTGCATCGAAAAACCATTGATTAAATATCCAGTTTCAGACAGTAATAGAGCAGTATCACGAGCAATTTTTAATCCAATTGGATCTTTGGTGATTTTAGTGGTTCCAGAAACAATTCCAGCTTGATCACCAATTTGGGGAACTTTGACAATATAGTCAACATACTTTCCTTCAATTTCTGATCGAGTGACTTGTTTCACGATTGTATCCGTAATTAAAACTTTTACTTTGGCATATTTGATATCAGGAAGAATATATCCAAGCGATCCACAGGCGCTTGGACCTTCCATGCCATTCGCATTTCCTTCTAAATCGACATAAGGAGCAGCTGCAAAGCAAACATCAATCGGAAGTTCTCCAGTTTCAATACTGCGAGCACGCCCCCCATGGGTTTCCATAATGAGATATTCACGTAGTTTACCCTCATTAATGGTGCGACTCACTGGACCATTCAGATAATTGGTGATAATCTCTACAACATTCTCTGCTTCGATTAATTCGCATAATCGTTCATTATTAGGGAAAATGGCACTGGGCGCAAGAATCATATTCTTTAATTGTC
This sequence comes from Bacilli bacterium, assembly GCA_028702495.1. GTDB lineage: Bacteria > Bacillota_I > Bacilli_A > ML615J-28 > CAG-698 > JAQVOS01. The sequence continues at coordinate 11,709 of JAQVOS010000035.1, read as the reverse complement.
GTTTCTTAATTTCATCAAGGACCATGTTAAAAACATAGTCACCATTTCTAAGATGATGATGAAAGGACAAGGTCATTCCATCACAAATAGGAATGGCATCGAAAACCGAAGCAATGCTTTCCATCATCTTTTCATGACGAGTTGACAAAACTTCTGGAATCATTTGAATCGGATGATTTAAATAATCAAAACTCCCTTGAAAAGGACGAAATCCATCAGGAATGAAGCGATTTAAACTATTTTTGATCATAACCCAAATTTCCTCGCTTTTGCAAGTATTTTTTGACATCGCTCAATGATGGGTTTATCAATCATTTTTCCTTCTAAACTAAAAGCACCTGTTTCATGTTTTTGACTGGCTTCTACCACTTTTTTTGCCCATACAATGGCTTCAGGACTTGGCGAAAACTTTGCATTCACAATCGGAATTTGATTGGGATGAATACATGCTTTTGCGTTCATCGCGAGTTTTAACGCAAGGATACAATCCTTGATCAAACCTTCTTCATCACTAGTATCCGTGAAGGGAGTATCGATGGCATCAATTTTATAAGCTTTAGCGCAGGTAGCAACGAGCGAGCGAGCCATGAGGATTTCTAGTCCATCTTTGGTGCGTTCAACTTCCATATCTTTTGTAAAGTCTTCTGCTCCGAGTAAGATTCCATCCACCCGTTTGGCACGAGCGATTGCTCTCACATCAAGAAGGGACATCGCAAGTTCAATAATAGGGATAATTTTAATTTTCTTTTTTAAATGACATTTTTCTTCAAAACTAGTGAGGAGAGTATCAAGATTAGAGAGGGCTTCTGGATCTGCTTTTGGAAGCATAATGGTATCAATGGCATCGCTAACAATACTTTCAAGATCCTTTTTTGCCTCGGGAGTATCAAGTCCGTTGATGCGAACAATGATTTCACAGTTTACTCGTGTTGTTTCTAAAAAGTGAGTAAGTAGTGTTCGAGCACTATCTTTATCTTTTATCGACACTGCATCTTCTAAATCATAAATAATTCCATCTGCTTGAAACAACAATGAATTTTGCATCATAGCTGGATTATTTGCGGGAATAAACAGTAAACTTCTTCGCATAAACGGTCTCCTTTCTTTAATGTTTCCGTGAATTTGCTAATGCAACGACACGGTTGATTTCGTTTTTAACAATCATGAATCCTTCATCGCATCCCATTCCAGGTTTAGCAAGACATTGGTCAGCTTTACAAGCAATGGCGATGTTGGTGGTACATTCAGCAGACACATTGGTTTCATTACAAGTTCCACCGCAATAAGCACCAACGCCTTTTTCTTTACAATAAATGATAGCTTCTGCCACATTATTGACGCCACCTAAATCAGGGGTTTTTATTTGAATCATATGACCACCCCGTTGGTCAGCAAATAACTTAATATCTTCTAAAGTATTACACCATTCATCCGCAACGATTTCAACAGGAATATGACGTTCATCAAGTCCTTTTGTAAGGAGTGCAAGATAACGTAAGGTATCCGGTTGATTTCCAGCATCAACAGGTCCTTCAATCCGAAGTTTGAAAGGTTTAGCGGCTTCACATAACGTTTCCATGTATTTTATCATGGCTTCAACGTCGTTATTAAATGCAAGTCCAATGGTTCCATATGTATCAATATGAAAAACGGGATGATAGTCTTCGCGACCACGAATGGCTAAAGTACGTTTTCTTAACCACACAACATAATCTAGTAATAATTCACCCTTTAGTCCCAACTTTTCTTTCACATTATTGATGAGGGCATGAGGAAGGACATCAGCTTCTTTTAAAATCATTTTATCAGCATTGATATAACGATCATCTCCTGATTGGGTGAAAACAGGAATGGCTTCATAATGCGTATCTTGAATTCCATATTCTTTTCGAATCACTTCTGCTCTTGTTAATTGATGAGCTTTCGCAACGGCATCAAGAAGAGCTTGTGTCAAGCCATATCGAACAGCGGTATGAAGTCTTGTGCCATTCACGACCATATGATCATACTTATCGGCAAGAGGTTTAAATTCATTCGCATTTTCGCCAATGAGTAAAGGAGTGATAAACTTTTGAAGAAAAGGAATCACTTCATCGGCTACGAATAGAGGATCACGTCCTCCGGCACCACTATATTGAACGGCAGCACAATCGCCAATTCCAATAACACCATTGTCTAAAACGAGTTGAATGGATACAGCTTCTCCAGGTTGACGAATGCGTTTGAATCCAGCTGTCATTGGTTCTCCTTCATAAAGAAGTCCATCGTGTTTTGCTCCTGCTTTGATGGCTTTTTGGTCATCAAAATAAAATCCAGTGTATGACTTAGTATATAAAACATTAATAATTTTCATAGATTACTCTTTATTTTCCTTTCAATGTGGGACGTCCAACCAATTTTCCTTGACTAACGGCGTAAATGTCATCAATAGTCATATTAAAGGAAACTTCTCGTCCTTCGGCTTGTGCTCTTTCTTGTAATTTTTGACGATGAAATTGCTTAATGTCGTCAGTAAATCCTAAGTTCCCAAATTCAAGAATCCGAATATGCCCATCATTATCTCGAGCAGGTAACATTTTTCCATAATTATATTTGCTAGGAGCAAAAGGAACATCAATGAGACCTTGTTCAAAAGCTTTGATAGTCCCAATGACTAAGTCTCCTTCACCTACGGCATAGACGCTGTCAAGAAGACTCTTCACTTCACTAGTAATTTGTTTTTCCTCAGCTTCTAGTGCTTCAGAATCTACATATTGTTGATCCTCAAGTAAAGTGACAACTAGTTTTGATGCCTTAATACCACGAGCATTGGCTTCTTTGGTCGGAATTCCAATCGATTCATAGGGGGTTTTCGTAATCATCTTTGTTGCCTTACTAAGAGCAGCAACCGTTGAACTCATAGAGATGAGGCCCATGGCTTTATCTTCATCCGCAGGGAATCCACCCATCCATTGATGGAAAACAGTGGTAACGATGACATCATGATATCCATACTGATGTAAATATTCATCGGTTAGTTTTTGAAGTGTCCGAATTGAAGCAACATCTTGTACGACATTTCCTCCCATACCATAACCAACTGTAATATTTTTGACTCCTTGCTCAGCTGCAAGCAGTGCTTCGATAATCGAGATGGCATTAGAAATAGAGGGTGGAACTAAAGTCCCAGTTAAAGGGCCAAAAGGTTCACGATTGATGTGGATCCCATTTTCTTCATAATAGCCCACCAATCGATCACAGTATTGCCAATAGCGAATGGTATCCGCAATCGATACATTTTTTGCATAAGGGATGTTATAAGAAATGGCTCCCCCTTCATTGGAGGTCCATCCTGCCGCATGAATAATCTCAGCGAGAAGGCGAGCATCCGGTGTTCCATGACGTGCTTGAAGCGGAACATCGACACTTTCGTATACTTGTCGGCAACCCTCAACACCATAATTGACAGCAGGAAAACCATTTAACATGTTTCTGTCCAAACGTAAACTTTCTTCCATGCCTTTTTGAGCTTCACTATACCGATTTTGACGAGTGTAACTATCGATTGTACAAGGCAAGAAATCGGCTCCGGCTTCTTCTAAATATTGCATAAGTTCAATGTGTTCGTTGATGCGACAAACTCCAGCTCGTGGTTGAATTAGGGTTCTACCTTGTTTCTTGGCTTCCACTAGTTTTAAAGCAAAGTTTTTATGATCTGGGACTGCTTTCAAATTTTTAATGACCACATCAAGATCTAGCAAATGGCTATTTCCAGTAGGCCAACTTGCCAACACTTCTTTACGAACGGTAAAGAATTCATCTAAAGTCCATTTTTTGTTTCTAAGTTCCATAATTCCTCTATTTTATTCTCACAATATTTTTTTTCATTAATTGTAGGGCAACAAGGGGTTCATCAATTGATAGAAGTCCCATGGCCGACAAGATATAGCATTTATCTAGCATAAACTCAGGATTTTTGGGTCGCAGTTCCAATGGTTTGTCAGGGCTCTCACAAACTTTGCCAAGGATTTCTTGGGGTTGGTCGTCGTGAATGACGACTCCACCTGTTCCAATCACCGCATTGACATGGGTTAAATCTTTGCCAAATTGATAATACATCATTCCTAAAGGCGTATAAACGGAATCAATTTTACCCACATGACGGCTAAAAGCAATATCTGCGCATAACCCAGCAAAGAGACAATCCACTTGATAATCTTTCTCTATATTGGGAATGAAATCAACATGTTCCCTTCGATAATGAGCCTCACTCATTAAATCAAATCCATCTTCTAAATAGCATTGGCGCGATTCTTGGGATAGTGATTCTGCAATTCCTATGGCAGAATAACGCATGCCTAAATCCCCTTCAACCGTTCTTTTCGCGAAGGGTTCATCGAGTCCTTTTAAAACAACATCACCGCGACTGGGAGCACCTGTTGCCATTGAGTAGACATCTGTGGTAGCACCACCAATGTCAAGAAGGACAAGGTCTCCCCATCCTGCTTCATGCATGGTGCCTTTTGACAATAGCGTAGCTGCTTTTAACACGGCATGAGGCGTTGGAAATATGACCTCATCAATGACGGATTCAATTTGTTTGATGCCTTTAGCAGCAATGATATTTTTTAAAAAGAGTGAGCGAATGACATCTTGTGCTTCCTCAATCTTGAGTTGATTGAGTTTTGGCATGACGTTTTCAACAATCGTTCCATTTAAATGGTATTCATCAAAAATTTCATGAATATCATCTTGACATGATTTATTTCCCGCATAAATAATAGGGATGGTAATGTGTGCTTTTCCTAAAGCAGTAGCGTTTGCTAAAACGGATTCACGGTTCCCACCATCGGTCCCTCCAGCGAGGAGAATGATGTCAATTTTATGTTTGATAATTTCATCAATGTCGTGTTGAGTTAAGAAGTGGGAAAAAACGAGTTCCACTTTTGCTCCTGCACCAAAACACGCACGTTTTGCGGCTTCAACCGTTAATTCTTCCACAAGACCTATGGCTGCCATTTTTAAGCCGCCAGCAGCCGATGAACAAGCAATTTTTTTATGGAATGACAGGGGTCCAGTTTTAGAAAGCAAGGATTGAAGAGCTTTCTCAAAACCAATTCCAATATCTTCTTCAACGGTTGTCATCGCTTTTGCAGTACCTAAAATAACTTTGTTGGCAACATCCACCGCTGTTAATTTGGTATTGGTTGAACCAAAATCAACAAGCAAATAGTTTTTCATCTTATAATCCCAAATCAGCTTTAATCATGGGAAGAACGGTTTCAATGGGTGTTCCCGGTCCAAAAACTCGATTAAATCCCATTTCCAAGAAGCGTTTTTCAACATCAACAAAGTTTTGTTTACCCACAACAATATTTCCACCAACATATAAAATGATGTTGGTCAATCCTGCTTCGACACACTTATCACGTAATCCGCGGCAATCAATTTCACCGTGTCCATAAAGTGATGATACAAGAATCATATCTGCATCAGATTCAATGGCTGCATTAATGAAATCCTCTTGAGACGACAAAACACCAATGTTGACTACATTGTAGCCTTCATTGGTTAGTACGTACTCTATGATTCGGTTTCCAACAGCATGAACATCCGCTCCGATTACTCCGATAACGATTGTTTTCATGACATTATTCCTCCAAGCATTTATTATACGATGAAAACGTATTATAAATTTACTATATACATTATAGCAAACAATTACTCAAAATGAAAGCCTATTTTCTCATTTTATCGAGAAAAAAGAACAATTATACAAGTTAATAAAGGGAGAGTTTTTTTATCACGGCTCATTATGATTTTTCTAAATATAAAAACAAGAGAATTCACGATGATAAGTGAATTCTCTTGTTCATTATTTTACTATTTAGCTAGTAATCCCCAATTGACCAAAATAAGCTTTGATTTGCAATTCAAAAGTTTGTTGCACATGGAGATTTCCTCCCACGAAATCATCGTGAGATGACTTATAATTAGCGCCATCATAGTACTCTTGCCAAATGAAGACATCTAGTTGAATTGTTTCATTAGCAGCAATGGTCTTTGCTTTAAGAGCGGTGATGGTTTCCTCAGTAATGGCCTCTAAAGAAGCTTTGAGGGCAATAAAATTAGTATAGATGGTTGATTGTGAATAGGTCGCTAATACATCCATTAATGTAGGATATAAATCTGAGGATATAAGATTGGGATCATGTTCTAAAACAACAAAAACAATTCCCACAAGTGGATTGGTTGGATTCTGGGTATCAGTATTCACGAGTGTAATATCGAGACCTTTGTAAGTCTCAGACTCAGTAGCCCCATATCCGAATTTACCGGAGATGTTTCCCGTATTCGTAATGTCAATAATAACCCGATGGACAGAACTGGAAAATTGACTCAAGAAATCAAGATACACTGGATCGGTTAAGCTTTCATTATCCAATAAAGTCTTTACTTCAGGATCAAGTAAAAATGTAGGCGATGTTAGCGTGATATCTGTTTGTAATTCATCTTCTGCATCTAGAGTGATGGTAATTTCTCCAACAATAAAGTCTTCGGTGTCACTATCACTGAATACGATCCATGCGAGAATCATCTGAATACTACTGGCAATGAGTATGATCATTCCTAGTATTACGGGAATGATAAATCTTTTTGAACTGATTTTCATAGTGACTCCTTTCTTTATGTGAGTTTTGTTATTGTTTATTCATAGAAATTACTGAAATTGACATATCCATTTTGACCCCAAGGACGATTATCCCGCTCGAAAATGTAGATATTTAGAATATATCGTGATGAGAATACCTTGGAGGGAACATAGAAATACTCGGTGGATTCATATTCGTGATAGACAATATCCCCACTAAAGTCAAAACTAAATGAATACTCTAGAGGCAAGGTCAAATCTAATGAGATATAACCTGAAGCAGTCGCTGACATGAAATGGTTATAACTAGTAATTTCGTTCGCTTCTCCGACTACTTTAAAGAAATAGAATAGATTAGATAGAATCGATATATCACTAGCAGGATAAGAGGTTTCCCCTTCCACGATTTCTTCATATCGTTTTATCGACAATAGGAGCTTTTCTTCACTCTCTGAAAACAATGTGAAATCAGATCCCTCAGCAAAGTAAAAATTCACTGTAAAATAGACATTATAGGATACATCCACGATGTAAATATAGTAATCGGTGTAGTTATCACATTGGGCATTAGGAATGCTGAAACCATTGACATCAACAGGACTTGCTTCAGAATAAATACGGTAATGAATGTATTCAAATTCTTCCGCATTGCCATCACTGACGAAATTAGCACTTAAGATAGGGGCGTCATTGACATCTAAAATCGGATTATTACTTGCATCGAGTTGATAAATCACAGCCCCTGTAGGTAGCGAGAATGTTGGAGTAAAGTTTGACAAATCTGTTTTTGATACGAACCCAACCACATCATATCGATTATAAATAATGGTAGGATTTGAAGCATCTATGAGCACTCTTGGAGTTTCATCATTATAATAAATCATATTAGGCATTGATTTAATCACTCTTAAGTTGGCATCTGCATTCAAAATTGAATAAATGTTCGGTGTTAAAAGCGCTTGATTGGTGGTTACAGTAGTCTCTGGAACATAGGTTGAAGGATTGGCTTCAGTTCCAATTTGATGACCATTATATATGATGGTTCCTAATGATGTGAAAGGAGTAATGGTATTAAACAACACTCTTACTAGTAAACTATCGGTATTATTTGTTTTATTGATTGTAAATACATCAAAGGTAATGACTGGTGTGCTTTCTCCAACACGAGTATAATCCACCGTAAACGTATAGCTTGCTGCAACATCATTCACAAATGTGATAGTAAAACCATTTTCACTGCCTTCGAGTGATAGAATGGAGTCAAGAATTTCTTGGTTTTCTCCTCCACCGACGGGTTTTGGATATCTAGTGGTATCATATGTATATCCAATTGTAATGTTAAAACCAGTGGCATTTTCAAGTTCAATATCACTAAAATTATAATAAACCTTCACAACGGGTTCATTCGTTCTCACGAAAGATAATTCTGAGATTTGCCCTTGATTGATACCATCCATATATACAAACTGAATACTGGTATCTACTATTTCTTCAACGAAATAATGTATGAAGGTACGGGTAGTACCATTTTCAGCTTGTAAGTTATAAGTGATGATGTAGATTCTACTTCCATTGGTATCACTTGTATAATTGTCTCCCCCCAATGTTGTAATGGTTGAAGCATAAGTTGTAGCAAGAGAAACTTGATAAGTAATACTTTGAATGGACGCATAGGGTGAGATTTCAAGTAATTGTAAATAGCCCGTTTCCGGAAGAACAATATTATTCCAATTCATTGGAGTGGTGGTTGCCATCGCACTTACTGCAGAAGTAATTTGAGCATCGTATTTGATGGTGGTTAAAAGTGCAGTCACACCACTGTTGGTCCAACTTCCACTTTCTCCCACAAAAGTATCATCATATTCAAGTGCAGTTACTGTTGCACTGCTACTGCTATTCACTATAAATTGAACATAATATCCAGTGGTGCCAATTCCGATGTATAAACGGTATGTGCCAGCAGCAATCGTTTCGTTAAAATTGATTTGAAAACTGGTGGACCCATCAGGGAATACCCCATTTTCATCGGGAGTTTGAGATTCATATTCGCCCGTCATTTCATTAAATACAGTTGTTTTATTGACTACAAGTCCACCCGTTAGGGTGTAAAGGGTCTCTCCTTGAGATCCCAAGGGACTATAAGTTTCATAGTGACTCAATTCCGCATTGTACTTTTCAAAACTTGATGTCAACATTAAATTTTGTTTATCTGGCATATTGATGGTTGTATAGTTAATTAAAATCTCTTGAGCAGACGTCTTATTAAGATTTGAAAGTGTAATACTACCACTGCTATTGCTTCCAGCAGGAGATCCATTCACTTCAACAATCACATCAGATAACTCTTTGGCTTGATTGCGAATGATTCGGATTTCATAAGGGGTGAAAGTCCCTGCTTCAGAGTAGACATATAAGTAACTTGCTACCCCAACCGTTCCAATTGATGAAGTATAAATATCATTTGTAATCGAAGGAATACCAATTCGAATATTTCCACATGCCTCATTGTCTTCGGTATCCGTCGATAAATTGAGGCTTGCTCCTTCAGATAATGTATAGGCTCCTAGTGTCTTATTAATGGTATACCAGCTTTCATAGTATGAGTAGTTTTGCCTTGAGCCCGTTGAAAGTTCGTTGGGATATGCAACAGGAATAGAGGAGGTTGATCGACTATATAATACATATCCAGAAGGAATATTGTTGTATTGTCCAAATCCAATGTAATTATAATAACTTGGATTAGAACTGGTAGTGCTATAATAATAGTTTGTACCTAGTTGTCGATTAGTAACTTCTGTGGCAGTTACTCTATAAGAGCCATAGCCAACATATGTATAGGTATAATAGCCCCCTACTAAGGTTCTACTCCAATATCTACTACCACTTTCTGCGATTGTAAAAATCCTATCGAGATTTGTTGCAGCTTGATAAGTAGTTCCGCCATCTTTTGTTACATAATAATTCGTAATTGGGGCTGTATAAGAATCCACACGTGTATACGTATACATATCCAAATATACTAACGATACATCTTGTGGATTATAAGTGATATAGGTATCCAAATCATCCATTCGAACTAGTGATCCAGTTGCATAACTATATATTGCTATGACATTATTACTACCATCGCGATATGTGATGGTTTTATTTCCTGTATCTACTTGTGGTGAACCACTAGTGGTTTGTGAATTGACAATACTCCCATCAAGCTCTTTACCTTCATTATCACCCACATAGAAAGTAATGATTTTATTCTCATTATCAATCATAGGGGCATCTATATGAACGCTTGGATCATCGACATTAATCAGTGCCAAATCATAGACCGTGGTTGCAATTGATTTTGCAAGTTGTTTCATACCTGATTTAAATTTGTAATTAATAGAACTTGTATCGGATTCTAATCCTCTCCATGATGTATCAACAACACCGTTTTCCACTGGATCAATTCCAAGGTCAGTCGCTGTTCCCCAGTAAATATTATCAGGTAAGTACTTTCCATTTAAAATACCTTTGGAAGAAGCAACAGCATATAATCCAATTCGTTCCCCAGATGCGAAGATTCGATCGGTTAATATTTGATTGGTATATTGATAATCAACAAAGCTAATATAATTTCTAATATAGTCGTTCGTTATAATCGAAGAGTCAAGATTACCTCCACGGAGTGGAAAATCAGGTGCAAAAATACCACCCGTGCTACTTGAGAGAGCATATTCTGGAATTCCATATTCAACACTATTATAATTGGCTGTCACTTTTGTGCTCGTATTATAATAATACGAGTTGAAAGGATACATGGAATTATCGGTTGTTTTTGTGGTTGCCATGTATCGTACCATGTTTGAATACTTCAATTCATAGTTTTCTGCAAGGGGTGAAGTAGATGCATGTAATGATTGACTTCCAATGATATTGACTTGCTCATCAAAATTGATGAGAAAACTAATATATAACCAACTTAGCATTGGGACATTAGCTTCACTCCAAGTTGAGCCAGTTGCTCCTGGATTTAAGCCATCGCGACTCCAAGAACTATGAGCATAAATATATCCAATGGCACCACCATACATGCTATTGATGGTGTAGTTCACTCCAGAGACATTAACCGTTTTCGCAGATGGAACTGATGAGGAGATGGTAAACTGAGCTCTAGTGGGAGTTTGAGAATAACTGTAAGCTGTAATCGGACGTATTTCGCCATAATTAATTGAGTTAGCAATATAAATATTAGCTGTAATACTTGTAAATTTAGTCCCATCGACGAGACCAAAAATACCGCCAGCGAGATATCGAGAATAACTATTCCCATAATTCGCACAGTTAATGACGTTGATAACGCCGATGGCCATAATCCCAGCCGCTTTACAACTAGATTCTGCTCCTACTTTTGGGGTAGTAGTAAAACCATTTAAAAATTCACCAAACGCTTCTGTATAGGCATTCCATGCATAGATATTTCCATAGTTGATACTAAACTGAATTTTTCCTTGCCAGTTTCCAGAGGCGTTTCCGGTATTGTCTTCCCTTTTTTCATTTCTTCCAACAATACCACCACTATTAAGCCATGCCTTTCCTCCTGTGTGAAACGAAACACATGAGATATCCCCATAATTGGCACAGTCCATGATTTGGCCTGTTCCAGCGCCAATCATATTCGTGATGCCACCTGCTTCAACTTCAAATTGATTATTACCCATATCATCAGTAGAAGGAATAATATCTATCGCAACATTGTTGTGAATATTTCCGGTATTAAAACTTGATGATATAAGGCCATTGTTGATGACAGTAATTCCACCCAAACGAGATACTCCATAGAGATTGACATCGACATGAATATTCCCGTCATTGAGTACATTATGAATTCCACCTTTGCGAGAGCTCGCAATGATAACATTGGCAACAGGTTCGATGTCGGTTGTATTCGCATTTTTAAAAGCAATACCACCAATATATAACATATATTGAAGTGTATTCGTTTTTACTCCTACCGTTGTTGATGATAATAGAGTTGTTTTAGTTGAATTTGTATAGTTTTTGATGGTGATATTACCACCATTATAACTATTATAAAT
>JAQVOS010000002.1 GCA_028702495.1 Bacilli bacterium | reverse complement strand
CAGGTTATGCAGGATTTCCAAATCCTATTTTTTCAACAACTCATGGAGTATCTTTACAACTTGGAAATGCAGCAGAGACGATTGGTAGCATTTTATCAAAACTATAAAACAGTTAAAATCGGACATATCCTGTCCGATTTTTACTTTGCATTTTTTGATTTATTAGGTATAATAAATAGGGTGAAAGATCCTTGTCCTCTTATATAAAATATGATAGATCAACATGTACGATTAGTATGTGTCGTTAGGTAATCATAAGAGGAGGAAGAATCATGAATCAAATCGTTGAAATCCGCACCATTGCTTTAAACATTAAGAATTTGCGGCTGAGTAGAAATATGACTCAATTTGATATGGGAGATTTGCTCGGTTATAGCGACCGCCAAATCAGACGACTTGAAAAAGAAGGAACCATGAATATAGAAGTGGTGAATTTAATTGCAAAAGTATTCAACATCCCTGTAGAGAGCATCTTGTTTAAACAAGATGCTTTTTACATTTTAGGAGTTGTTGGCTTTTTATAGTATTTTCCATCAATTTTTGTTATAATACTAATCGAGGTGACCCATATGAAAAAAGCAGTCATAATATTATTGATTCTATTATTCAGTATCTTTTTGATTCCCAAAACAGTGGATGCAACAACTAGCGAAGTTACCATGGTTTTAACAAGTCCAGCTGAAGATATGAGTACTTCGATTCATATTTCTTATCACACCAACACCACCGGAACAATGATTGAGTACACATTGGAGAGTGATCCAACTTATAGTCAAAAAATCGTGATAACTCCCACATGCAAAGCCGATCAATTCGATAATCTTACTGGAAATGTTCGCTCATATAATCGATGCGAAGCTGAACTAAGCGGCTTAACTCCGAACACACGTTATATTTATCGCGTTGGGAAAACAGTAAAAACCGATTCCTATCATTTTCAAACAGCAGGAGGAAGCTCCTTTAGTTTTTTACACGTGACGGATATTCATTCTTATGAGAGTATTCCAGGTCGTATTACAGCGGCCAATAATGTCATGGCAAAAGCCAAACAACTCGACCCTAATCTAGCATTTACAGTTGCAAGTGGGGATGTGACCGCTTATGGCTCATATTATCAACAATGGGTCAATTTGTTTGATTTATCGATGATGAAAGAGATGGCCTTTGCAGCCACTCCCGGGAATCATGATTATTACTATTATCCAACTTCGGGTGTAGCAACGGCTGATAACACCTTTTTCAACAAGGTCACATACAATCCTCAAAATGGAGCCCAAACGGCCATGAATTCGACTTATTTCTTCACTTATGGGAATACGTTATTGATATCCATTGATTCAGAAATGCAGGACCAATCAAATGAAAGTTTAGCCAATCAACAACAATGGTTTAGAGAAGTTGTCGAAGAAAATCGTAAAACGTTTATTGTTGTTTATACACATCGACCTTTCTACACGGGTGATGGATTAAATGCATCACAAGCAGAAACGATGAGGAATGCTTGGCAAAAAATATTTGATACCTGTGGGGTCGATCTTGTTTTAACGGGTCATAATCATGTATATGCTCGCACCAAACGAACTCATCATGCGTTTGATGCAACAAACACTCGCTTGGGGACCACCTATATCACCGGTATTCAATTAGGTGATCGCTACGTTGTCAATAATGGAACACCGATGAGTGCCGTTGAAACAGCCATTGGCGGAAAAATTGATGGTGGAAATTTAATCAAAGTCTATGAAGATTATATGGATATTACTTTTTTTAATACAGCGGGTGAAGAACTAGATCGTTTTCAAATTTATGACAAAGATGACTATATCAATCAGGAAAGTCTTATTCAAGGAATCCAATTAATACGTTCTAAAACATCTCCTGACGTTGGTGTTCTTACGATTGCTCCCCAAACTATTGGAGCTGTGGAAAAAGTGGTGGTACGAGATGAATCTGATCAGATTTTATTGGAAATCCCCTATCCTACAATGACAAGTTATAACGTTTTAGAGTTGAATTTGAAGGATCTAGAATATCATGTATCGGTTGAATTATACTACCATAATCAGTCTATGGGATCTTCTAGTTTCATTTTTGACAATCTTCGCTATAATTATGGGTCCATTGTCAATGTGGGAGTGAACCGAGGAACTTCGACTCTTTTTTGGGACAGTCGTCTTGAAAATAATGTCGTCAAACGTTATGAAATATATGTTGATGATGAATTAGCTACGACCATTACAGATGTATCTCTTGAGCAGTATCAATTAGAATTATTATGTCTCAATCAGAATTATGAGATATATTTCTGTGTCTATGATGATTCGAATCATGAGTTATACATCGTGAAAATTACACTTGAAGCAACAAATATTTGGGATTTTATGACAACTTCAACCATTAATCAATTTGAAAGTCTCATTGAGTATTTACGAGGTGAAGAATGATACGTTTAGCACAAAAAGCGGATTTACCCGCCATCATGGATGTTGTGCATGATGCAGTTCTATTCTTAAGGGACAACAATATTCCTCAATGGCAAAACAATTATCCAAATGAAACTTTGTTACTCCGTGATATTGAGAAACAAACACTGTATGTGTTTATTCTAAAGCAGAAAATTGTTGCTATGGCAAATATTGCTTGTGAACGCGACCCTCAATATGACAGAATCTATCATGGAAAATGGCTAACACAAGGGGATTATGCGGTTGTTCATCGGATTGCCGTGAAAAAAGAAGCATTAGGTCATGGGATTGCTCAACATCTCTTACTCGAAGCAGAAACCATTGCGAGAAAAAATGACTTACATAGTATTCGCATTGATACCCATCGGCTCAACATCCCAATGAATCGTCTCGTCCAAAAACTTGGCTATCAGCATTGTGGCGAAATTGAATTATTTGATCATAACCAAAAGGATTACTGGCGATTGGCTTATGAAAAACTAATATAAAAGCAAATATCACCCATGATATTTTCATTATGGTATAATGGAGATATAATTGAAAAGGAGTGATATTATGGAAGAAAAAATCTACAAAATGCCATTAATTGGCGATCCGGCCCCTGCTTTTGAAGCAGTTACAACGCAAGGAAAGATTAAATTTCCCGAAGATTACCAAGGGAAATGGGTTATCTTATTCTCCCACCCTGCGGATTTTACTCCCGTTTGTACTACTGAATTCATGACTTTTGCGACCATGGCAGATGAATTTGCAGCGCTCAACACAGAACTCATTGGACTATCCGTCGATTCATTGTATGCCCATATTGCATGGTTACGAAAAATTCAAGAGTTAAAATGGAAGGGCATGAAGAATGTGGAAGTGAAGTTTCCATTGATTGAGGACATCAAAATGGATGTAGCTAATAAGTTTGGGATGATTCAATCACAATCTAGTACCCAAGCAGTTCGTGCTGTCTTTATTATTGATCCTAAAGCTGTTATTCGATTGATTTTGTACTATCCTGCAGCTGTTGGTCGTAATTTTGATGAAATCAAACGAGCCCTTCTTGCTCTTCAAAAAGCAGACAAAGATGGAGTTGCAACTCCAGCTAACTGGCGTCCTGGTGATGATACCATCATTCCAACTCCAGGTTCTTGTGGTGTCGCAAAAGAAAGAATGGAAACGAAGTCAGAGGACAAAGTATGTCTTGATTGGTTTCTATGCTTTAAGAAAGAAAAGAAGACAAACTAGAGTAATAAAGAGCGATTGGATAATCGCTCTTTTTATATGAATAAAAAAGTGTCTTGTATAAAAATACTTTTATGCTATATAATCATTACATAATAATATTTAAAGGAGTATAGTATGAGAAGACTTATTGGTTTTATTTTTTGTTATTAGTCTTATTGCTCTAATAACAATTGTGATGACACATATTGAAGTGTTTAGAGCGATCTTGAATATTTTCGAATCAGACAATATTTTCATGGCTTTCGTTGCCTATTTTAATTTGGTTTGGCCACTGATGACTCCCACAATCGTTGTTATGCTGCTGAGCCTCATTACAATGAGTAAATTTTGTAAATAATCAATAAAAATCAAGAGTATTGCTTTTACTTAATTTATAACAATGAACTCATTGTCATTTTTATATTTTTTTTATCAATCATTTCTTTAAAGCTCACAAATTTTTATAAATTCAGGAAGATAATCCATATATGGATTTACTACACAAGATGATAAAAAACATCAAAGCATTGCCCTAATAGTGACAATGCTTTTTTAAGTAGTCAAAATATGAATAAATAATTGAAATTGACATCCCCCTTTATATTCAGTATAATAGTCATATTGGAGAAAAATATGAAAAAAATTGTATTAATGATTCTATTAATGATTTTCTTGGGAGGGTGTACCATTCAAAACGATACATTTGTAGTCAATACTCCCTCTTATGAAGTAACGATTGGAGATAGTTTTAATCTTGATATATTTGTGATTGGTAATGCCCCATTAACCATAATGAATGAAAATCCTGAAATTGTCACCATTGAAGGGCTTTCAGTGAATGCCATAGCAGAAGGAGATGCTATACTAATTGTTGGATTAGAAGGAATAAGCGAAACCTTTGCGATTGATATCACCGTTCATCCGCTCCCAATCTATGTCATTACAGGAGAACAAACCATAGATGTTGGTGAACAAAGTCCTTATCAACTTTTAATTGATGATGAGCTCGCCCTTGAAGTGATTTGGCAAGTAAGTGATGATACACTTGCAACCATCACTAGTGATGGCTTACTCATTGCACTAGCGGCAGGAAAAGTTGAAATTGAAGCGATGATGGATAGCGATATCGTTGCATCCACGACAGTTACCATTCTTCCCATTATCCTTCCCGCGTTTGAATTTCAAACAAACACCACTGCTTTAGTGTGTGAAACAAGAGTTTTATCCATCGAAAATCACGAACCTGTCACATGGGATAGTAGTAATACATCGGTGGCTACCATCAACAATAGTGGTGAAATTCATTTTGTTGGGGTTGGTGCAGTGACCATTAGAGCTACTTCAACAGCCTATCCTATGCAATTTGTTGAACAAACGATTGAAGTTAGTGATATCATTAATACAAGTCTACTAAAAATCATTGTTGATCCATCGATAGATCAACATCCTGAGCAAAGCATATTTTATATTGGTGGAGTCGATTATCATCGAAATGTGAACATTTTTCCTACCATCGCCCAAGCCATCGAGGAAGCCATCCTTCATACAGAGATTGTTCTTCTCGGTGGAACGTATAATGAGGACATTACGATTGCAAAAAGTTCAATTAAAATTGTTGGCCCTAACAAAGACAAGAATCCTATAACCCAAGAACGAGACGAAGAAGCCATCCTTGAAGGCAAAATTAGAATCCAAGATCAAGTAAAAGAACTTACATTGAATGGGTTATGTTTTACTAAAGGTGGAACCGTGACTGCTGAAGGACAAGCAAACACTTTTACTTTTATCAACAATGTGGTGAAAGATACAAGTGTGGTTGCGACAAGCTGGGCAGATGGAGCTACTTATGGAACAGGATTCCTCCTATTTGTAGGAGGTACAAAATATTCTAATAATGTGATTATTGAAAACAATCACTTTTCGAACCTTGGGGATATGGGCATTCTTTTATCAAATATGGATTCCTTTAAAATCATCAATAATACGTTTGATGGGTTTTCAAAGGATGCCATCAGAATGTCAAATGGTATCGTGAATAAAAGTTGTCAGTGGGTCATCATGGGTAATACTTTTAAAAATGGCGAATATAATGGCATCTTTTTTAGAACATATGGATCAAAATCCCCCAATATTGAAAACATTATTTCAATTTTTGATAATACATTTATTGAAGTTGGCAAAAAAACAGTTCAATTTTCGGGAGCTGTATCCTTTAGAAATTATCAAGAAGGATTAACAACCATCAACATGAGTTATAACCATTTTGAAGATTGTGCAAACTACATTTTACTTCGTAATAATGCAGCTGTAGCCAATCAAGTTCGTTTCAAAGCCTTCATCAATTATAATACTTTTATTGGCTTGCCTAGTACTTATTATTTAAAGAATAAGAATAGTACTGATACAGAAGCCTCCAATCCATCTAATATCAACATGAATCATAATTTTTATGGAACGGATACCACTCATCCAATTGCACTTGCTTCTCATAGTTCTAAGTTTATGGGAGCTTCTAGCAATGAACCCCTATCTAGTTACGATGCACTACTTGCGAGTCCTAAAGTATATGGAAGTAATCTCGTTCATTTGGATTCAAATCCCAAGATGCTAAGTGATGAGAATGCAATATTTTCATCGAGTAATCAATCCATCTTTACGGTCAATCAAGAAGGCATTATTACTCCCCTGAAAGAAGGGACAGCGATCTTAACCATATCAAAAGGAACTTACACCACCACATTCCCGATTATCGTAGGCAAGTCTATTAATATTGATTACATCCATTTACTCTTACAAAAAGCATTAAGTGAAGAAGGATATAGAGAAGGAACGAACAATGATACCAAGTTTGGGACATGGTATGGACTGCCTAATCAAGCGTGGTGTGCAATGTTTGTCTCTTGGTGTAGCAATCAAGTAGGAATATCGACCGATATTATTCCTAAGTATGCATCAGTCAGTATTGGCATGGATTGGTTTAAGACGAGAGGATTGTTTCAATACAAAGAAAATTATGTTCCTAAAGCAGGAGATCTCATCTTCTTTAAGAGCGATGGAGCCTCTCATACAGGTATTGTCATTTCGTGTGATGGTACGACCGTTTATACCATCGAAGGGAATACGAGTGATATGGTTGCTAAACGCAGTTATACGTTATTGTATAGTAAAATTACAGGATATGGATTGCCTGAATACCCTAGTTATGAAGGTGAATCCTTTACCTTTGATATTAGTGGGGCAACAGATGGCGAAGGCCACTCCACTAGATAATAAAAAAAGCCATGGAAAATATTGATATCCATGGCTTTTTTTGTTTAGTTTGTAAACGATGTTTTAAAGAATACGAGTGTGATTTGATGGTCAACGATTAATGCTGGAGTACCTAAAGTTGAAGTACCAGGTTGTGTACACCATGTACCCATGGTTGCATTTGTATCATAGGTATGTGGACACCACAAGAGTTCTCCTGGTTTCAGTGTTTTAGTAAGACCACTGGTACTAGTGTTGGTTCCGCTATTTTCCCATGCCGTTTTAATCGTATAGGTTCCATCTCCATTGGGGCTGAACACGACTTTTGCATAGCCATAAGCACCACTATTATTACGTCCGTAAGTGAAGCTTGGGTCAAAGGATAAGTCAACATTTGAGGTGTTTTCATAGAGTGTTCCAGCTCCGGCGTAACCTGTTGGCACGCCACGAACAAGAGATTGATTATAAGCAGCGCTAGAATCCGAAGAGGATCCATAAGGACGTAGATCTTCCATCATGAGGGTGCTGCCTGATAGGGCGTCAGAAAGCGGAATATAACTCTTTTCGGCTACATAATATACTTTTCCATCCACTACTAAAGCGATTCCAGCAAAGCCTACTTTTGCAGCTTGTTCAGCAGCAGTTCCCTTGCCATCACCAGTATTTTGGCCCGCTGCAGGTAGAGAAGCTCCTGTGTAGAAGATGCTCTTTTGTCCTGCTTCAAGAACTCCAAAATTAATGAGAATTTCTTTTGAGGTTGTATTGACGGTTGCAACTAGGGTGATTGGTTTGTATCCATAAGATAATCTCAAATAAGTTCCCGTTGCAATATCAAAATATGAGGTATCTTGTCCTGCTTTATAAGACCATACAATACCACCAGCGGTTGGTAAAACATAATCATCGGTAATATGACGACTCATGGTTGCGATGGCTTGATTGATGACTTGTAGATTTGGATCAAGTAAGCCTTCAATTTCGGTTTCTTTTGCTTCAAGCAATGGTAGAAGTGTGACAAGACCTTTTACTTCACTGGATAGATCATTGTAAGAAGTACGAGTGGTTGCAACTTTTGATTGATCATCGGTTGTGAGTTCATGAGGAAGAGCAAGAATTAGTAAATCAACACTTCTTGCTGCCTTTTCATTATCACTCATATCGGTATCAATTAGATGACCATTTGAGTTTTGTGGAGTTGGTAGAGTTGATTTGAAATCAGTTGCATTTTGATTGGTGTCGATGGAACCCCAGCGAGTGATTGAACGATTGTCTTGATTAGCACTTGAGGTCGCAACACCTTCAAAGAGGGCACCTGTTCCCATCCCAACAAAGTCGATGACGTTGGCACCCGTTGCAGATGCCAATGGTTCTAGTGAATTGGTGAGGGCAACAAAGCCATTCTTCGATAAATGAATCGTAGATACATCATCTGGGAGCGGTAAATATGTTCCATTCGAATTGGCAGTTGCTTCAAATTGAACCAAGTAAGTTTTCTTTGGACCAATGGATGCTGTGGCTGCAAAGGTAAAGACGGATGTAGAAGCACCATTATTGATTTGGAGAGCATAACCATTTAAGGAAATATCTTGATTCGTTGTATTGTATATTTCAACAAACCCATGGGATAGGGTATCATTATCACTTGAATAAATTTCATGGATGACAAGCGGTGTTGCTACAGCATCGAGTCCATGAAGGGCTAGTTCTTTGGCTTCTAAGTAGTCAAGAGTTGTTACCAAGCTTCGTTGCACTTCGGATAAGCAGTTATAAGCAATTCTCATGGCTTTGATATCACCATCATCGGTAGCTGTTACGGTATAAGGAAGATTGGCAACACCCTGATCAAAAATTTCTGCTGCTTCTAAATCAGTACCAGTTCCAGGAAGGACAGGAGTGGTGGTTGAATCTTGACCGGGAAGATTGCTATATAAAATGATGCTTTCATCATATTCACCTTTTTGAATACGAACGAGATAGCCAATGCGAGTTGCTGTTTCTGGGAGGGCAACCACGCGACCGCGATTATCCACATACTCAGGATTGAGTGAGGTCATGGTCATGGTATATTCTGATAAATAAGTGGCTACCATGAATTCTGCTTGAACCATTTCCATAGCTTTAGGATATAAGTTGTTACGACGTAAGGTTTGAGGGCAATTTTTACCATTCCAGTCATAGTGTTGAACAATGTTTTCGAAAGGTATATCATAGGTAATCATGAGTTGAGCCATGAGTTTTGCAGTTCGATGCCAAGTGGCATAGAGATCAGACCCAAAGTCAACGGCGGTTTCAATACCGATGGAGTAAGCATAGCTGGTGTAGCTATCACCTTGCCATGTCACTTCATTATCGGGAATGTGATGAACCACGGAATCATCATCAACCGTATAATGCCATGAACGAGCACGATCACTCAGATTGTATGAACCCACCAAATAGTTTTGGTGCATCATCGCGTTGGCTCCTGCAGAATTATTCCCTGTATCATGGTAGGTAATATAGGTTGTTTCTGGATGTAAAATGCCAGAACGAGTAAACTTTTTAGGTTCTGCCTCAAGAAGCATCGCAGGGGTCGCTGTTAGACCCGCATAAGTATTGGTAAGCCCAGTTCCCCCCAATAAGGTAATGGGAGTGTTAGCAGTTTGATCGATGAGATTAAGGGTGCTAAAGAAATAGTCTGAGACACTTCCATAAACGGTTTGTTGAAGTTCAGTATTTCCATAGGTAGTAACCAATTGATTGATTGGATTTGGATTGTTAAGCGAAGCCATGATGGCAATGGGATCAATTTCTATATCGAATTCATAAGTAGCTTGAATTGTCGAGTTCGCAACAGAAGTGGCTGTGATGGTAACAGTTCCAACTGAATGAGCAGTGATGTTACCATTTTCATCAATGGAAGCAATGTCTGTATCGGATGAAGACCAAGTGATGCGTCCATCAGCATTGCTAGGAGTAACAGTTGCTTCTAAAGTAGTAGAACCAAAGATGTATAATGTTTCTTCGAGGGGATTGATACTGATACCTGTTATCGTGCGATACATAACGGTGATATCCTTTCTTGCAGTGAGGCCTTCTTCACTTTCTACGGTGATGGTGGCTGTTCCAGAACCAACCCCAGTGACAATCCCGTTTTCGACGGTAGCAACTCCGGGAGCATCGGTTGACCAAGTCAGAGTTCCTAAACGATCAGCAGAGCGAAGATCATCGACAGATAGGGTTATATTTTCCCCCACAAATATTTCATCTAGGGATTCTGTTATGACAAGTGGGTTCACAATGGTCACGGTTAGGGCTTTTAAGAGTGTTTGATCTTCATCTAAGACGACGGTGATGTTAGCAGTCCCAACACTAAGAGGAGTAATACTACTTCCTTCTATTGTGACTTTTGTTGAGCTTGTAATGAGTGTGACGTCCAGATCGGCTTCTTTTCCATTGGCAGTTGCTGTATAATCCACTTCATAGACATCTCCCACATACAGTGTGACGTTATCTTCATTGAGTGTTAGTTCGTAAGTAACTTCTTTGGTGCAGGCACTAAAGAAAAACAAACCAACAACCAATAAAAAGACGATAATTTTCTTCATATATAATTCCTCCAATGTTAATATTTTACCACAATATTACCTAATTGTAAACTTATCTCCACTTCTCATGAATCAATAAAAACAACACTTGAAAAATAAAATAAAAACTGATATGATATTCAATGTATAAAAGAGGTATTTTATGAAGAAATTAAATCTTAACGAATGGAAAGGAAGAAAGCATTACGAGTGGTTCAAAACTTACGATAGTCCTACCTATACGCTTACATCCACCCTTGATATCACTGAATTCATTGCTTTCATTAAAAAACAAAATCTTTCCTTTTTTATTCCTTTTCTTTACCTTATTACCAAAGCTTTAAATGAAATTCCAGAATTCCGCCTTAGAATGATGAATAATGATGTCATCGAATATGAGGTGATTCACCCTGCTTATACCGTAATGACTCACGAGGGTGTCTTTGATAATTGCGAAAATCAATATTATTCTGATTTTAATGTATTTTATCAAGAAACAAAACGAGCAATAGATCAAGCTAAGGTCGGAGTAAAAACAAATCGACCCTATAATGATTTTTCAACCCTTGATCAATTTTACTTTTCTTCACTTCCTTGGATTGACTTTGTTGGAGTGACTCATCCCATTCCCAAAGACATGACCATCTCAGTTCCTCGCATCGTTTGGGGAAAATACTACCAAGAGGGAAATGCAACCAAAATTCATCTCAATATGTGTGTTCATCACGGACTCATTGATGGATATCCGCTAGCACTTGCTTTTATAAAGATTCAAGAATACCTATCTTCACCAGGATCTCACATCCTTTTTGGGTCATGAAAACATGACCCTTTTTGCTATCATTCTCAATAAGAGTATGATACAATAAGGAGAGGAGATAAAAAACATGGGAAAAATTTTAGTCATTGGTGGAGCGAATATTGACATCATCGGGTATTTAAAAGCACCGATGATTAATAAAGATTCGAATGTTGGTGAGGTCGCTATGAGCTATGGTGGAGTAGGGCGAAACATCGTCGAGAACCTTGCTCGACTTAAAACCGACGTTACTTTTTTAACATCCATTGGTCAAGATGCCTATTCTAAGTCCATGGAAGAAGAATTATTATCCTTAGGAGTTCATCTTTATACTCCAGAGAATCAATCTTCTTCTTATTACATCGCCATGATTGGTCCTGATCATGACATGGAAGTTGCTTTATGTGATAGTAGGGCAACCGATGTTATTACTGCGGAATACTTAGCAAACTATGATGCCTTGATTCGTAAGTTTACGTGGGTAGTGATTGATGGCAATTTATCCAAAGAAACCATCGACTATTTCTTTACCCACTATCCACATCATAAAATCATTGTGGACGCAATATCCACAGCAAAAGCTTTAAAATTCCTTCCTTATTTAGATAAAATCACTTGTTTTAAAGCCAATATTTATGAGGCTCAAGCGATATTTGGGCAAGTTGCTAGTGCAGAGATGTTAATTAAGGAAGCTGTGAAGCGTCAAATTCCTTTTATGATTATCACTCAAGGATCAAAGCCAATTATATATTGTTATCATGGTGAAGTCTATTCAATTGAGGTCCCAATAAGACAGGATATAGTGAATGCAACGGGTGCAGGAGACGCATTTTTATCGGGAGTTACTTATGAATTATTAAAAGGTCATAACAATCATCAAGCGATGATTGCTTTAGGAAAAAAAATGGCGTCAATGACGCTATTATCCCTCAAAGCAACTCATCCACAAATCATCAAAGTACTGGAGGAGGACAAATGAAGAAAATGATTGGATTATTAATGGGTTTAGTTTTAGTTGGAATGTTTTTATCGGGATGCAGTTCAAATGATCAGCTTAGTGCTTTAGAGCGTCGCATTCAGAATCTTGAAAATCAAATCATGGAATTGGAAACTGAAATCAGCACCAGTGAGATTCATTTGGCTGAATATGAAGATCGTATCGCAGTGTTAGAAGAGCAGCGTGTGAATACAAGAACTAAAATTACCCAGCTCGAAACCAAAGTGACAGCCTTAGAAGATATTACAAATTCAACCGTCACTCTCTTTTTAGCACCTGAATATTATCTAGTTCCTGGCGAAACTTTTCAATTGTTCTATCGTAGTTTTATTCAAGCTGTCGATCCTTACCGATATTACATTCGTCTAACAGGCACTGTAGGACATGGCTATAATCGATATTACGAATGGACTCCAGACAATGACAATCTCAATAGTGATTACTCTTTAAAAGTGGATATATGCACCGATCAAGGTGACATTCTTGCGACTGCAACCACCCTCTTAAAGGTTCGCAAATCAACTTCGACCTCCAAGCGCATTTTATGTATTGGTGATAGTTTAACTGCAAATGGATATTGGGTAGCACATGGGTATAGCCAATATCTTGCTAGTGGGGGAACTACTCATACCTTCCTTGGAACGATAACGGGCGGTTATCAATCTACTACCCTTCACTATGAAGGAAGAGGTGGATGGCAATGGTCAAGTTTTGTGGGCGGTTTTGGAGATACTGATTCACCATTCAAAGCATCCACGCCCTCAGGTATTAGTTTCTCGGAATACTGTAGTCGAAATGGATATACTGGTATTGATGAACTCTATGTTTTGATGACATGGAATGGTATTGGTGGACGTTTTAGAACATTCTCCATGCTCAGTGAACCCTTTGTGAGTGCTAAAAAAATAATTGATCAATTTCATGCGGATTATCCCAATGGTAAGATCACTCTTCTTGGAATCCCGCAGCCTTCGGTTGCGAGTGGACTCGGAGCTTACTTTGAAATTGATGTCAATTATGGAGATAACTATGGTCAATTTGTGACAGCTCTTCGTTATAATGCGATGCTATTAACTTTTTCACAAATGGATGATTATAAAGATTTCGTTCGTTATATCGATGTTGCCAGCCAATTTGATTCTGAATACAATATGCCAACCATCACAAAACCAGTCAATACCGAATCAAGTACAACCGAGCTTGTCGGGACTTCCATGGGAATGCATCCTTCAACAGCTGGGTATTTACAAATAGGAGATGTCTTTTATCGAGCCTTATGGCAAGGATGGAGTGATTAAGATGTTTCGGATTGGATTTTTAGGTCCGGGAAATATTGCTCATGTCGTGGTGAACTCACTAAAAGATGACCCCAATCTCACCCTCTATGCGGTTGCTTCGCGCGACATTGAAAAAGCAAAAGAATTTTGTGAGAATTATGGATTTCAAGTTGCATATGGGTCTTATGAAGAACTATATTCTGACCCTTTGGTTGATCTCATTTACATCGCAACGCCTCATTCTTTCCATTATGAACAAATGATGGCTGCCATTGCTCATCATAAAAATGTTTTATGTGAAAAAGCTTTTTGCTTAAATCATAGGGAAGCCACTCAAGTTTTTGCAGCAGCAGAACAGGCAGGAGTATTTGTTGCTGAAGCAATGGTACCAGCATACCAGTCTTCAAGAACCATCATTGATGATTTATTAAAAGAAGAGCCCATTGGTGATCTAATTTCCTATCATGGTGTATTTGGTGCTTCAATATGGCATGTTCCTCGTGTTCATGAAAAAGCACTAGGAGGAGGAGCCCTCCTTGATATTGGGTTATACCCCCTCTATTTCGCTCTTTCTCATTTCGGAGACGATCCTCGCATTGAGCAAGTATACCTTCAAGAAGTGAATAATGTGGATCAATCAGAAACCATCATTCTTCGTTATCCAAATCGATTGAAAGCAACCATTACCGCTTCCACGGTTGAAAATCTCGGGATGTATGGTGAAATTTTTGGAAACAATGGCTCCATCTACATTGAAAACATTGCTCGTCCAGAGTGGATTGAAATTAGAAACAACAAGCACGAAGTGGAAAAACGAATCGCAAATTTAAGAGTAGGAAGTGGCTATCTAGAAGAATTTATGGCTGCTAAAGAAGATATCCTTGCCGGAAGAAAGACCTCTTCACGAATGAAAAAAGAGGATACTCTCACTCTTCTTGATTATCTTGATCGCATTCGTTGGTTTCAAAGCTCCTAATTTATGAACAAATTTCTAAAAACTGTTGATTAAGCATCACCATTCATATATAATATGAGTGGTGATATTTTTATGAAAAACAATCGAAAATTCTGCTTTTTACTCATCTTTCTAATTTATATTGGTGCCATCATGGTTGGGGTTATGACTTTTTGCCATCTATCCCATTCATCTTTCCTCATTCGCCTTCTATGGAGCGATATTGCTTCGACCATCTTTGTCTATCTCATGAGTCTTCTTTTTCGTAATGCTTCAGTTTATGATCCTTACTGGAGTGTAGCTCCTTTGGTCGTGCTGCCACTCAGTGCTTTTTATTACCAAGGGTTCCATTTGGGAGTGTTCATTTTACTAGCTGCCGTGTTTTATTGGGGCATTCGTCTCACTCTTAACTGGATGGGTACCTTTACCGATTTCAACTATCAGGACTGGCGCTATGTGATGTTAAAGGAAAAGTCGAAGCAATGGTATCCCTTGGTGAATTTTTTTGGAATTCATTTATTCCCTACGCTCATTGTTTATGGAGCGATGGTTCCTGCGATTCTATTCATTGAAAAAGGGAGTTTTGAACCGTTGATGTTCATTGGTTTTCTGGTATCCGTAGGTGCAACAACCTTACAGATGATATCGGATATTCAAATGCATTATTTCCGTAAACACAATCGCATTCGTGGAAAAACCATCGATATTGGACTTTGGAAGTATTCGCGTCACCCCAATTACTTAGGGGAAATCCTAATGTGGTGGGGCGTATACTTAATGATGCTTGCTTCTCTTCCTTCACTTTGGATTACCCTTTTAGGTCCATTGTTTAATACCCTTATGTTTATCTTCATCAGTATTCCCATGGCAGAAGTGAAACTGCTGCAGTCAAAGTCTGACTATGCCATTTATCAAGCCTCAACAAGAATGTTACTTCCTATAAAACGCCATCGATAATTCATGATCGCTCGACGATATGAGATCTTACTCATATCCATGAGCGATTATTTTTTTAGGAATCAAAATGAATGATTGCGAAGATAGTGGTTATATGGTATAATTTTCATTGTATATTAATAGGAGGGTTCTATGATTTTTGGAAAAAATGTCAATCGATACTACTTCAAATATGCTCATTTCTTTATTCTTGGAATCATCGCCCTCATTTTTGTCGATATTTATCAGTTAGATATCCCTGAAATCATCGGTCAGTTGATTGATGGCATCAAAGAAAAAACCATAACCGAGGGATTGCTCATGCAATATATGAAACAATTACTTGTGATTGTTGGAATTATGTTTGTCGGTCGTTTTTTATGGCGTGTTTGTATATTTGGAAATGGAATTCGGATTGAAGCTGATTTGCGTGAAAAAATGTTTGCTCATTCAGAAAAATTATCTCAGTCTTACTATCAAGAAAACAAAACAGGCGCGCTCATGGCGCTCTATACGAATGATTTACAAACCATTCGGCAATCAATTGCTTCAGGAACAATCATGTTTATTGATGCCGCCTTACTCGGTTTCTTATCATTCTATAAAATGTGGTCCATTGACAAATGGTTATCTATTTTTGCAAGTATTCCCCTTTTGATTCTTGCCTTATGTGGGGGAATTATCGGGAAATTCATGCGTAAGAAATTTGAAGATCGTCAAAAATCCTATGCAGATTTATCCGATTTTACACAAGAAAACTTTTCAGGAATGAGTGTTATTAAAGCATTCGTGAAGGAAGGAAAAGAACTCATTGCTTTCTCTAAAATCAATCGCGACTACCTGGATAAAAATATTTCTTTTGTCAAGGCCGCCATCCTCTTAGAAGTGCTCATTGGTGGGTTAATCTCCCTTGTAATTATTGTGATTATTGGTTATGGAGGATACCTCGTATTTGATGGTACCTTATCCATTGGAAAACTCACAGAGTATATTGCATATTTTGGAACACTTACTTGGCCGATGATGGCGATTGCTCAACTGATCAATATGCAAAGTCAAGCAAAAGCATCGCTTAAGCGGATAGATGCCCATCTAAACCATCCGATTGAAATTCAAGATGGGAAAGACATTCTTTCGCATCATGATTTTAGGGGTCAAATACAATTCAACAATTTAACATTTTCTTATCCTAAAAGCGAAAAGCCAGTTTTAGAGAACATTAGTTTTACCTTAAAAGCTGGAGAAAGTCTTGGCATTATCGGGCGCACCGGAAGTGGAAAAACCACCTTGGTTGATTTATTGCTTAGAATCTATAATGTTCCTGAAAACACCATTCTGATTGACGATATTGACATTATGAGATTACCCCTTCGCTTGGTTCGTGATCAGATTGCCTATGTTCCTCAAGATAATTTTCTTTATAGCGATTCCATACGCAACAACATTGATTTTGCAGCGAACACACAAGACTTATCAAAAATCACAGAAGCAGCTGTTCTTGCTGATGTGGATAAAAACATACAAGAATTTTCCCAAGGATATGATACCATCTTAGGTGAACGAGGTGTGACTATTTCTGGTGGTCAAAAGCAAAGAGTCTCGATTGCTCGAGCCCTCTTAAAGGATGCTAAAATCCTCATTATGGATGATTCTGTTTCGGCGGTAGATACCAAAACAGAAGAACAAATCTTACTTAATTTACGAAAAGTTCGGAAGAATAAGACCACCATCCTCATTGCCCATCGAATTACGACGGTTCAATCCATGGACAAAATCTTAGTGTTGGATGAAGGACGAGTAGAAGCTTTTGGAACCCACCAAGAACTATTGAAGAGTAGTCCTCTTTATGCCAATATGGTTCGCTTACAAACACTAGAAGATGAGGTGACAGCATGAGAAAGACATCTCTTGTCAATCCTTCAACGATGAGTGATCGTGGAATTATGCAACGTTTGTGGGGATATGCCAAAACACAAAAAAAATCCTTTATCATTTCCACAATTTTAATGATAGTAGCCGTTGGATTTGAACTTCTCCTCCCTATTTTATTCGGTGAAGCTTCAAAAATCCTCGGAGAACCTGATGCCACTTACGATAAAATTTTTGTAATAGTCATTATTAGTTTTGTTTCATTAATTATATCTAGTTTTGTTCAATATGGACAGACCATGATGTTGCAAAAAGCCGGACAAACCATTATTTATAGTGTTCGTGAAGAGGTCTTTACGAAGATTGAATCTTTCTCGCAAGCACAACTAAACAGTGTCCCTATTGGGAAAATGGTAACACGCATCACCAACGATACCAATGCTTTGAATCAAATGTTTACTCAAATCATCATTAGTCTTGTTCGAAGTATTCTCATGATTGTTGCCATTTTAATTACAATGGCCGTCTTAAGCCCTAAGTTATCTTTATATGTCATTGTCATTTGTCCCATTGTGGGCGTTGCGGCCTTTATTTTTCGAAAATTTTCACGAGCTGCTTATCGCGAAGTTCGTCATAATGTGTCGAATATCAATGCCTTTTTATCAGAAAACCTCTCGGGTATGAAAATCACTCAAGTATGTAATCAAGAAGACAAGAAACTGAGTGAATTTAGAGAGCGAAATCTCGCTCTTCGCAAAAGCTCTTTGAAAGAAATTTTCGTCTTTGCCATCTTTCGTCCTTTTATCTATGTGTTATATATGGTAACCATGATGGTTGTGCTTTGGATTGGCACTCAAGACCACATTGCAGGTGGTATTATTACTTATAGCATCTTACTGGTATTCTATCAATTAGTAGAAAGATTGTTTGGTCCGATTCAGCGCATCGCCGAAGATTTTAACATCATGCAATCAGCCTTTGCTTCAAGCGAGCGAATCTTCGAAACCCTCGATACAGAACCTGAAATTGTGGATGCTCTTGATGCCATTGAGCTAGAACATGTTAAAGGGGATATTGAATTCAAGAGTGTGTCGTTCTACTACAAAAAAGACGAATGGATTTTAAAAGATGTTTCTTTTAAAATTTCTGCTGGTGATACGGTTGCTTTCGTTGGAGCAACCGGAAGTGGGAAAACTACCATCTTGGGTCTCATTGTTCGAAATTATGACATTCAAAAAGGACAAATACTCATTGATGGGATTGATATCAAAAAGATTAAAATTGCATCGCTTAGGCGTCATGTAGGCCAAATGTTACAAGATGTGTTCTTATTCAGTGGAACTGTGGCATCAAATATAAAAATGCGCGAAGACTTTACGGATGAAGAAGTGAGAGAAGCATGTCATTATGTGAACGCCAATCACTTTATTGAGCAATTACCTAAACAGTATGATGAAGAAGTTCGTGAACGAGGCAATAACTTTTCTTCTGGTCAAAGACAGCTCTTAAGTTTTGCACGGACCATCATTCATCGTCCAGCTGTTATGATTCTCGATGAAGCAACAGCGAATATCGATGCTGAAACCGAACTACTGATACAAGATTCTCTAGAAAAAATGATGAATATTGGAACGATGATTGTGGTTGCTCACCGCTTATCCACGATTCAACATGCCAACAACATTATTGTTTTACAAAAAGGCGTCATCATTGAACAGGGAACCCATCAAGAATTACTCAAACAAAAAGGTCATTATTACAAGTTATATCAATTACAATATCAAGATCATGTTGACCATACCCTTGTTCGAGTGAATTAGAAAGGACAAACGATGAAAAAAACCCTTATATTGATCCTGCTTTTCGCAATCATTGGAATTCTCGGTGGTTGTAAAAATCAAGGAAATCCTCCTGTTGAGTTAGATTATCAAAAAATTAATAATGTATTAGATCTTATCTTATTATTGCCTGATGAGGTCAATCTAGATGATGAAGAAGATGTCATAGCCGCTCGAGTTCAATATGATGAATTAACTGCGGATGAAAAAGTTCTCATTACCACCTATTCCACGCTCCTCGATGCTGAAGCAACAATTCTTGCCCTTAAAACTGCTCAAGCTGAAGCAGAAGCCTTAATACAAGCATCCTTTGAAGCCGCACAAGCTGAATTAATGGACTATTTACCGGCAACACTCAATGAAAATATCACGCTTCCTTCTTCCATCAATACCCCTCTTGGAGAGTTGGCCGTCTTATGGTCTTCCTCTGATCGCTTCACTTTATCCAATACGGGGATTACCAATCCCGGAAGAAGAGACATCATCGTGACCATGACGACGACCCTACGATGGCAAAACACAACTTATAGCTTCACCCAAAAAGTATTGGTCGAAAAAATTAACTTTGATCCACTTCCAACCAGTCGTCGGTCATTTGGATATTTGTATGATCACGCCTCTTTTTCAGGATTAAGAGAAAATGAGTATGCAGCCCTTGATGTTGTGAATTATGCATTCGGTCGTGTATTCAATGGCGAAGCTTCAGTGACGTCACTCGGGGATTATCAGGATGTCCTTGCCCTTCGTAAACGAGGTGTTCGGGTTGTTTTATGTCTTGGAGGATATGCCGATGGGGCCGTTCCCTTCAGTGAAGCTTCAAGAACAGCAGAAGGACGGGCTACACTTGCCCGCTCAATTGTCGCTGCCATTGAACAATACCATTACGATGGGGTTGACATCGACTGGGAGTATCCCGGTTTCTATAGCGGAACACAAGGGGGAGAAACCAACGTCGTCAAAGACTCAGCGAATTATACTGCTTTAATGGTCGAACTTCGGACTCAACTCAAACGAGCAAATGCCGATTATATTCTTAGTGCCGCTGTCCCAGGAGGACCTTGGGCACCTACTCGCTTTGAAATTAGTAATTTAGCACCTGTTTTAGACTTTTTCCATTTGATGACCTATGATATGGACAGCGAAACAACGTCAACTCATTTGAATCCTTTGTACTATTCTAGTAATGGAGTATCTGGATGTAGTGTTCACGATACCGTCAATTACTATGCCGCCTATGGTGTTCCGAAAAATAAGTTGATTGTTGGAATTGCTTTTTATGGACGTCGCTTTTACTTATCACCCTCTGCGACTCAACCCATGAAACAATCAGCAAGTTCACGAGAAACCATTTATCATGATGACATTGTTGAAGATTATTTGAGTCGACTTGGAACAGGAGAGGTCATTCGTTATTTTGATTCCATTGCCAAAGCAGCTTACTTGTTTGATACCGTTCAGAAAGTGGCAATATCCTATGAGGACCGCGAAAGCATCATGTATAAAGCTCAATACATCATTGATAATGAATTGGGTGGAGCGATGTTCTGGGAATATCATGAAGATCCCACTGGTGAACTACTAGAAGCAGTCTATGACTACTTAGTAAAAGATCGATAGAAATAATCAAGTTAGTAGATAACATCCGTTCCCCATCCTAGGATGGGGGATTTGTTATCTACTTTTTACTTGAATAAAGACGTAAAATATGATAAAATAATGCATAGAAAATGTGGTAAACAAAATGAAAATTGGATCCATTACCTTACAAGGTCAAGTTATTCTCGCTCCCCTCGCTGGCTACACCAACCAAGTCTATCGCTTGATTGCGAAAAAGATGGGAGCTTCTTTGGTATATAGTGAGATGATTAGTGCCAAAGGCCTACTTTACGAAAATGATAAAACGTGGGAGATGACTGATGTTGATCCTCTTGAGCATCCTATTGGATTACAATTATTTGGAAGTGATCCTGAAGAAATGGCAAAAGCAGCGGAAGAGGTGACGCGTCGCACTCATGCTGATCTCATTGACATTAATATGGGATGTCCGGTGCGAAAAGTCATGAAACAGAACAGCGGTTCGTTTCTACTAAAAGATCCAGGTGCTGTTTATGACATCACACGTGCCGTGGTGAGTCATACAAATCTTCCTGTCACCGTCAAGATTCGCGCTGGCTGGACCCATGATGAGATTAATTGTGATGTCATTGCGAAAGCCATCGAGAAAGCGGGAGCATCTGCCATTACCATCCATGGTCGTACAAAAAGTGACCTCTATAAAGGAAGCGTTAATTTGGATTACATCAAACGCGTCAAAGAAGTCGTTTCCATCCCTGTCATTGCGAATGGCGATATCAAAAATGCGAATGATGCCCTTAGGATGTTGCAATATACACAAGCCGATGCCATCATGATTGGTCGTGCTACTTTAGGAAATCCTTGGGTGATCGCTGAAGTGGATCATGCTCTTCGCGAACTTCCCTACACTCCTCCTACCCTTTCCGAACGCCTTGATATGATGCTTTATCATCTATATCAACTCATTCATTTAAAAAATGAAAAAATTGCCATTCTAGAGATGCGTTCCTTAGCTGGATGGTACGTCAAAGGATTTCCTCATGCCAAAGCGTTTAAAAATGCTTTAACAACCGTGACCACACTTGATGCCTTCTTAAAAATAGTTGAAGGTAATTTGTATCAAGACATTAACAATCTTTTGTAACTATGTTATAATAAACTGACATGAACGGAGCAAAATATGAAGACAACATCAATGACCATTCAAAATAATGAACTTATCATCGGAAAATTTTTCCTATCAAGTCTTGCAAAAGTCTATAAGACTCCTCTATATGTTTATGATGAAAATCAAATTCGCGATAAAGTTACAACCTTTAAAACCCATTTCCAAAGCAATCAATTTAAAACCCATATTGTATATGCATCAAAAGCCTTTATAGCCCCCTATATTTGTACATTGATGCATGAATTAGGGTGTTACCTCGATTCTGTTAGTTTGGGAGACATGTATCTTATGAAGCGTGCAGGGTTCCCCATGGAGCAAGTTGTTCTTCATGGAAACAATAAATCGCGTGATGAACTGGTGTTTGCTCTTGAAAATCGAGTTGGTTTGATTGTGGTTGATCATGTTCAAGAGTTGCTCCTCTTAAAGAATCTTACCGAAGAAATGAAAATAGAGCAACGAATTTTGCTGCGTGTCAATCCAGGAATTGAAGCGCATACTCACGAATACATTCAAACCTCAAAAATGTATTCGAAATTTGGAGAATCCATCTTTGATGATGAAACTATGATGAAGGTTGTAAAAATTTGTGAAATCTCTCCCTACTTAAAATTTGAAGGATTCCACGCTCACATCGGGTCGAACATTCATACCGAAGAAGCTTTCCTCAAGGAAATTGAAACTTTGTTAGAGTTTATCGCTCACGTGAGGGGCTTAACGGGTTTTCATGCAACAACCCTCAATCTTGGGGGTGGGTTCGGGATTCAATATCTTGATTCAGATCATGAAATTGATCTTCCTTCCCTTTTACAAGCAATGATTACAAAGCTTCAAGAAGAAGTTGTTGCCCGTGGGCTAACACTTGAAACAGTGATGCTTGAACCAGGACGAAGCATTGTGGGGGATGCGGGACTTACTTTATACACAGTTGGCTCGGTTAAAAAGATTTTTAATGGGAAAACATATGTATTTGTCGATGGTGGAATGACTGATAACATTCGACCCGCCCTCTATAAAGCCAAATATACCGTGGATATTGCCAATCGTCCGTATCTAGACAAAACTGAAACCGTAGATGTGGTTGGTAAATGTTGCGAATCGGGCGATATTGTCGTTACTAATACCCTCTTGGGACTACCAGAAACTAATGACACATTGGTTGTATATTCCACAGGTGCTTATGGTCATTCGATGGCTTCCAATTATAATGGAGCCACAAAGAGTGAAGTCATTTTTGTTCGCGATAGCACCATTCATGTCGCCGTTCATCGTGAAAGTATGGAGGATCTTGTGAAAAACTATGTCTTTACCAATCAACGCTTTTTTGATATTCACAGTGATATGCTCTATGATTTGAATCAAAAAGCACTCGCAAACAATCACAATCATTTTGCTTCATTCCATGTTCCTCAACTCGTATCATCTAACGTCAAAGCTTCCATTTGGACGATGTATTCCCCAGATGACTTTGATTTAATCGAAGCATGTGAGCGAGCCATGAAAGAAATCAATCTAAAACTTCTTCCTGAATTTGAAGTGATTTTAGGATTAGAAGGTCTTCGTAATCTTAAAAAAGTAGAAGACATCGACGTTCTATACAAAATGGGTTTTCGCCATGCGATGTTAACCTGGAATGAAGAAAACAAATATGCCACTGGGGCAAAAGCAAATCCATCTCATGGACTTCATGAAGAAGGAAAACAACTCATTCGTCGCATGGAAGCACTCGATATGATCATCGATTTGGCTCATTTAAACGAAAAGAGTTTCTATGATGTTTTAGCGATGACTCAGAAAAACATCATCAATTCCCATGGGAATGTTAAGTCTTTGTGTAACCATGTTCGTAATCTCACCGATGATCAAATGCGAGCTCTTCGTAGAGCGGATGGGCTAATGGGCCTTACTCTTGCGAATAATTTTGTTTCTTCCAATAAGGAAGAGCAAGATTTGGAGCATTTCCTCAATCATGTTGATTATGCCGTTTCGATTATGGATGTTGACCATGTATGCTTCGGGTTTGACTTTATGGATTATTTATCGGAATTCCCGAATAGCAATCTCATCGATGTTGATAATACCACCAAAGTTTATAAAATCGCAGAAGGGTTAAAACAACGTGGTTATACAGAAATCGAGATTGATAAATTGTGTTATCTCAATTTTTATTGTCGTTTTCACCAAAAAATTACCTTAAGGAGTTCTTAATATGGATGGAATGAATCGCCTGATTGAACAGGCCATAGCGGAGGGTGTCTTTCCAGGAGCAAACTTCGCTCTTATCATTAAAGGAAAAACAACCTTTGGATCTTTTGGGGCCAAAGCTTTGTATCCCGCTTATGAAGCCAATGATCTTTCAACTTTATATGACATGGCTTCTTGCTCTAAAGTTGTCTCAACCACCTCTTGTATTATGAAACTCTTGGAAGCAGGACGTCTGCGCCTCTTTGATAGTGTTTCTACCTATTTACCATTTTTTGAAAAAACCAACGTCACCATTTGGGATCTCATGACGCATACGTCTGGACTCCCCCCCCTCATCTCTCGTTCTTTGTATAAAACCAAGGAAGAACTCATCACTTTGATTCAAAAAGTGGATATGAAATACGAAAAGAACACTAAAATTGTGTATTCTGATTTAGGATTTATTCTTTTGGGATGGATTGTTGAAGCGATTAGTGGTAAGTCACTCGCTCAATTTGCCAAAGAACAAATATTTGATCCCCTTGAGATGAAGGATACCACTTATAATCCGACGGATGTTGCTCGTTGCGCACCGACAGAGGATCGTGGTGATAAAATTGACCGAGGTTATGTTCACGATGAAGCAGCTCATACATTAGGAGGAGTTGCGGGTCATGCGGGATTATTCTCAACAGTTGAAGATATTTCTCATTTTATGGAGATGATATTAAATCAAGGACTTTATCGTGGAAAACGAATTTTCAGTCCTCAAACCATTAATTTACTGTATACCGTTCAAGTAGAAGAACCCAATGGAATCGCAAAAGCTCTCAATCGTCGTGGATTGGGTTGGCTCATCAAAGGAGATTATCCTTGTTCTGGTGATTTGGTTAGTCCTGAAACCATCATGCATACTGGGTTTACAGGAACTCATATTTTCATCGATCGCACCAACCAGGTTGCTTTTTGCATGCTTACAAACCGGGTACACCCCACACGCGAAAACATTAAAATCATTGCCTTTCGCGGTCGCTTAGGCAATTATATCATGAGTCACATTTAGGAGGAACTTTATGATTATAGAAAAATTCGAAGAAAACAATATTCCTGCCATTGTTGAACTGTGGAACACATCGGTCGTTCCCTACTCGATTTATAAACCGTTTACTTGCGAATCATTTCATAGTAAATTTGTAACCAATCCTTGCTTTGATCCCGAAGGCTTCATGTTAGCCTATGAAGGCGAAGAACTCATTGGTTTTGGACATGCCATTGTTAATCAAAATGAAGCCGCTCCAGGCTTCATTACCTGTATTGCCATTGAGCGCTCCTATCAACGCCAAGGATATGGAACGAAAATTCTTGCTCTGCTCGAAGCTTATCTGAAGAGCAAGAAAAAGACCCTTGTTCGGTTGTATTTTGGTTCTCCGATTAATCTTGAATGGTATATTCCTGATACAAACAAAGCAGATCATCCAGGTGCTCCTGCAGTTGCTTACAACACACCATATTACTTTCTCCTATTAGCCAATGGCTATAATACCAATGGTCAACTTGATGGCTATTATCTTGATATTCGTCAATATGAAATTCCAGCAAAAGTCATTGCGAAGGAAATTGAAAACGAAAAGAATAATTATTACATTACCATTTATAATGAAGCAAAGCATCATGGCTTCCCTGAATTATTTGAAGCTTTGAAAAATCCAGGATGGCATGATGCCGTTAAGAGTAACCTTGCAAAAGAAAATCCAGCTCCGATGTTGATTGCTGAGAAAGATGGAACCATTCTCGGTTGGACTGGCCCAATGTTTACTCAAGATAGTGGTCGAGGGTATTTTGCCGGCATTGGGGTACATCCCGAAACGCAAGGATTGGGACTTGGAAAGTCATTGTTCTGCCACTTATGTTACGAATCACGAAAAAATGGAGCATCTTTTATGAGTCTTTTCACAGGTTCAGACAATCCTGCTCGTAACATCTATTTATATGCTGGATTTAAAGTTCGTCAATCTTTTGCCATTATGCGTAAAGAATTGGCATAATCTATGAAAGTCAAATCATTAAAACCAGGATCGACCATCGGTATCATCTGTCCTGCTTCTAAAGCAGATATGAAGAGTACTCGTCTTCCTAAAATGGAGGAAATCCTAACCTCTTGGGGATTTCATTTCCGATATGGCGCTTCTTGTTATCAAGAAGATGGGTATCTTGCAGGAACCGATGATGAAAGGCGACACGATCTTGAAGCGATGTTTTTAGATCCTTCCATTGATGCCATCCTATGTTTAAAGGGTGGATATGGAACCAGCCGCTTTGTCGACCGAATAGATTATTCCATCATTAAAAATCATCCTAAGTTATTTTTAGGATTCAGCGATATTACAGTCTTACTCAATAATTTTTATACCAAAGCCGCACTTCCTACCTTACATGGTCAAGTTGGAATCTTTGTAGGATCTCCCTTTCAAGATCAATTTTCTTTACAAGATTTTCATACCGCACTAACGCAGCCGATGAAGGGACGCATTCTTTCTTCCCCAGCAACCACAACGATCACAACAATGGTCACTACCATGGTAGAAGGGGTAGCAAAAGGTATCCTTGTTGGAGGTAATTTGAGTTTAATTGCTCATTTAGTCGGAACACCTTATGAAATTCCTTTTCGTAATCACATCGTCTTTATTGAAGAAGTGAATGAAGCTCCTTATCGGATTGATCGGATGCTCACCCAACTCAGACTATCAGGTCGCCTCCAAGAAGCCAAAGGATTCATCATTGGCCATATGACAGATTGTACTAGCGATGCCGCGAGCAATAAGACGCTCGATCTGCTCTTTTACGAATTTTTAGCCCCGTTAGGGAAACCAGTTTTATCCCACTTTGCCTCAGGACACGAATTTCCCTTTATCAATCTTCCGATTGGTTTAGAAGTGTCTCTAGATGCTAACAACCAAACCATTACCGTATTGGAGGAATTATATGAAGAAGATTAATCGTTTCATTCGTGGAGGATATGTCAACTATTTTGATAGTGATGTCCTCGTTGAAATTCCAGAAGAATTTGTTGAGAAAAAAGAAGAAACACGTGGAGTGTGGTTTTCAACGGTTGCGAACATTGATTTTGAAGTCATGAAGGATGTTGAAAGCTTCCAAACTTATTTAAGATCTGTCATTCAAACTGTGAAAGAGTATCACATGAATACCATTGTTTTCCAAGTTCGCCCCACCAATGATGCTTTCTATCAATCACAAGAAAATCCATGGAGTCGCTTTATTACAGGGGAAGAAGATCGTTATCCTGGTTTTGATGTCTTAGGATGGTTCATCGAAGAAGCCAAAAAGGAATCCATTGAGGTTCATGCTTGGATTAATCCATATCGTGTGACGAAAGCGAAAATGAGTGATCTTGGTAAAGATAAAGCAACCATGCTTGCTAGTTTGAGTCCAAAAAATTGGGCTCGTCGTCATCCGGAATGTGTGATTGAAACAGCTGAATCTATGTTGATTTTAGATCCTGCTAGTCTCCTTGTTCAAGAGTTTGTTGCCAATACCGCCACTGAAATTGCTGCCAATTATGATGTTAAAGCGGTTCACATCGATGATTACTTCTATCCTTATGAAGCCATCATTGACCCTCATGAAGAGGAAAAACATCAAGCTCGTTACCCTGAATTATCGCTTGCTGATTTTAGACGTCAAAATGTGACTGACCTCATGGAACGTATTGCCAAACAATTAAAAGCCCTTCCAAAACATGTTGAATTTGGTATTAGTCCTTTTGGAATCTATCGTACCAATACCACACAATTCGAAAAGAATGGAAAACAAGGGGGATGGGTTGGAGGATCAAATAATCATTATTCATGCTATCAAGGATATGAAGGCTTATTTGCTGATGTCGTTTTATGGATGAAGAATGGTTGGTGCGATTATGTGGTTCCTCAAGTTTACTTCAACTTTGATAACTATGTCGTTTCCAAAGAAGATGGTAGTGAAGTCGAACGTGTTAAATATGCTGATTTGGTTGACTGGTGGACCGATATGTGTGAAAAAACCAATACCAAACTTTATATTGGTCAAGGTTTTTATCGCTATAGCGATCAAGGAAATTGGAGCAATCCTGAAGAAGTTCCTAATCAATTGAAATATAATTCAAAATTCCCACATATTTCTGGAACCATCTTTTTCACATATCGAGACTTCGTAAAAATGACGATTCCTGCTCAAGTGGAAGCAAGAAAAATATTAAAAACGATGTGGACGCACGATGTTTCACCCAAATAGTGTGTGTCTGCTTAGGAGAAAAATATGGATTTAGATTCATTTGAGGCCCTGTCGGAATATCTTGATGAACCTCACGAGATAAAACCAAGGCTTCTGTTACATGCTTGTTGTGCACCGTGTAGTACGTATGTCCTTGAGTATTTATGCGACGCTTTTGACATAACGATTTTTTATTATAATCCTAATATTTATCCCGAAGAAGAATATTTAAAACGTAAAGAAGAGTTTGCTAAACTAGGAAAATATCCTTTGATAGAAGGGCCATATACACCCGATTCATTTTACGAAGATATTCTAGGAATGGAAGAACTTCCGGAAGGTAGCCATCGCTGTTTTACTTGCTATCGCATTCGACTCGAAGAAACAGCCAAGGTTGCCATTCAAGGCGGATTTGATTACTTTACGACTACTCTTTCCATTAGCCCGTATAAAAACAGTGACAAACTGAATGAAATTGGGCAAGAACTCGCAAAAGAATATGGGGTTCCTTTTGTATATTCTAATTTCAAAAAGAATGATGGTTATAAGAAATCCATCGCGTTGTGCCGTGAAATGGGAATCTATCGTCAACACTACTGTGGATGTGTTTTTTCCTATGAAGATATGAAACGAAGAGTGACATGAACTGATAATATATCAGTTCATGTCTTTTTTTACCAAAATACTCACATTTTGAGGGCAACTTTCGTGGAATTACTAAAATATGTCCTTGAAAATAAAGCATTTTTAGAGTATAATTAATTAGGTATGTCTATACTGAATTTCATTTATTGATGGGAGTTCCTATGTATAAAATTTTTCCACGCCCTAAAAAGAACATTGCCCATGCTGGTCAATTCCGGTTGGAAAAGCAAATCGCTTATTTCGAATCATTCGATGAACGTGTTTTTCGCGAACTAAACACTGATGCCCCTTTTTCTTTAGGGTGTGAAGAAGATAGTTCCCTTCGCTTTTATAACAAATTAGATTTAAGACCCGAATCCTATGAGATCGAGGTACAAGAAAATGCCATTCTGGTTTATGCAAGTAAAACAGTTGGTTTTTTCTATGCCGTTATAACTCTAAAACAAATGTTATCGCCATTAATGGAGTGTGTCAGCATTTTTGATGAACCCGATCTTCCCATTCGTGGTTATATGATGGATATTAGTCGGAATAAAGTTCCAACAGTTTCGACTATTAAACAAGTATTAGATCTAATGAGTCTTCTTAAAATGAATCACTTTGAACTATATGTTGAAGGCTTTTCATTTGAGTACAAATCGTTTCCTCAATATCTTGAAGCTGAATCATTCATTAGCGTTTTAGAATATCAAGAACTAGAAACCTATGCCATGGATCGCTTTATTGATTTAGTACCGAATCAGAATGGATTTGGGCACATGGCTGACTGGTTAAGTCATGATGAGTTAAAAGATTTAGCGGAAGCTCCTGAAGGAATTTTCTTGTGGGGAACACATCGTGCTCCTTCTACCTTGAATCCTTTGGATCCACGTTCATTTGAACTCATCCAAAAAATGTATCAGGACATGTTGCCCTATTCAAAATCCCCCTATTTTAATATGAATTTTGATGAACCCTTTGAATTGGGTCGTGGACGTAGTAAAGCAGAAGTTGAGACCAAAGGTCTTGCCAATGTATACATTGATTACACTTTAAAAGCTTATGATGAAATCAAGAAATATGGAAAAACACCCCTTATTTGGGGGGATGTTCTCATTCGTCATGATGATGCTCTCTCTCGACTTCCCAAAGATATGATATTTGTCGATTGGGGATATGATGCGACTTATCCTTACGATCGCCATCTGAAAGTCTTAAGTGATGCCAACATTCCTTTCATGGCCGCTCCTGGAACAGCCAGCTGGTGTAGTTTCTTAGGACGGACTTGGGATGCTCTTGAAACCATTTCCAATGCTTGTATCTATGTAAAAGCTTATCATGGAAAAGGACTGTTACTCACTGATTGGGGAGACTTTGGACATCTTCAATTCTTGCCAATTAGTCTAGTTCCCCTTGCATATGCAGGCCTCATGAGCTATCGCGTCACCCCTGGTGTCTATCGTGATTTGAAGCACTTTGTCAATCGTTATGTTTTCCATGACAAAGAAAATATCATTGCTGACTGCTTGCTCAATTTAGGAACTTATCATCAACTAGAAAACAATTTTGTTGATAACGGTACTCACGCCTTCCATATTTTATTATGGGCAACCTATGCTATGAAAGAAAAAGATCCTATTGCTTATTTTAAATTAAAGACCCAAGATAAAATCTTATCAACAAAAAAATATACAATACTAACTGGGTTCTTCCAACAAAAACGCAAAGAATTAGAACTTGCTGCAGTTGAACCTCTTGTGAAAGAAGAAATTAAACACTCAATTTCGTTTGTAGAAACATTACTAAAAATCAATCAATCAATGAATCAAGAATTGACGCTCGCCGCTCGTAAAGCACTGCTTGGGGACGTGATTGCCATGGAACAACCATTGATTGAAGGACTCAAAACTCTTTGGATGGCTCGCAATAAAAGAAGCGGCTTAAATAAGAGCATCCAGTATATTAAAACACTTATCCAATTTACAACCATATTGCAAGGAGGAATCTATGAATAAGCAATTCATGATTACAGGGAAACTAGTTAAAAAAGTTGTCCTTTGGTTATTACTCGTCGGGTTGGTCTCACTCTTACTTTTCATTATCGTTGATAGTTATGGATATGACCATGCCTATTCTCGTTCGACCATTTCTGAACCCGTTATTGTTAGCGGACCTTATAACAACTACATAGAAGAACATCCCGATGCCCTAACTCCAAACAATGTGGACATTGTTTTACAGCCAGGAGATGCAACAGGTGATTTTAATGTGAAGGATTATAGCGCGAGCTATCCTGCTACCCCTCTTGCTCTTGAAACCACCTCTTCAGGATCAGCTACTTGGAGTTTTAATGTACCAACAGCTGGCTTCTATAACATTAAAGTGGACTACATTCCTGAAATTGATGGT
The DNA here is from genome assembly GCA_028702495.1 of Bacilli bacterium. Taxonomy (GTDB): domain Bacteria; phylum Bacillota_I; class Bacilli_A; order ML615J-28; family CAG-698; genus JAQVOS01. Next base: position 32,754 of record JAQVOS010000002.1, on the reverse strand, counting down.
GGAGCAAATATTGAACGCACCATTTATGTGAATGGTTCGATTCCTTACCAAGATTTAGAAAACGTAGCTTTTAAACGTGTATGGGGCGATGGTGGTGAAATCATTACTGATATCACAGGAAATCAAATTCGTCCTCGTCAAATTGAAATACCAGTGAAACGTTCAAGTTATGTAAAAGATGAAGTAGGTTATGTGAGTGAGCCTTATCTAGTTTATTTTAGCAGTGGTATTAATACCCTCACATTTAAATCACTTCGTGAAGCAATGAGCATTTTTGCTGTTCACATCATCAGCAAACAAGTCTTTAAGACTTATGCTGAAGTAGAAGCTGAATATGAAACCAAAGGATACGACAAAGTGACTGGTGAAATCGCTGCTTCAAGTGATAGCGGAACAGATTTCATCGAAGGTGAGAATGCCATTTATCGTTCTTCACCCACCATTTATGCCACTTCCGATCGTTCCAGCGCTTATAACTCTCCGGCGGATCCCGTTAAGATTATTCTTAACTCCATTGGTGGTTCAAAATGGATCACTCCTGGAGATTGGATTACTTGGGAATTTACTGTCCCTCAAAGTGGATTATACAACATCACTCTTCGGGCAAAACAAAGCACTTCTCGTGGATTGTTCTCAACCCGGGCGGTATATGTTGATGGTGAAGTTCCTTTCGCTGAAGCTCAAAATGCGAAATTCATTTATACTTCTGATTTCAGCATGGTGACTTTAGGAACTGAAGATAAACCTTTCTATTTCTATTTAACCGAAGGTACTCATCAAATTACTTTGGAAGCCACTTTAGGAGATTACGGAGCACAAATCGCTCGTGTACAAAATGTCATTGACAATTTGAATGATATGTATCGTAGGATTATCGCAAAAACAGGTATTAATCCAGATAAATATCAGGATTATCAATTAACGACAAAAATTCCAAATCTAATTACTACTTTTCAAAATGCTCTTGAAGAACTTTCCGATGTCGCTGATACCATCAACTCCATTAGTGGTGAAAAGAGTAGTGAAACCGCTTCCCTTCAAACCATTATGTTGCAACTTGGAAAATTCATTAAAAAACCACGTTTGATTCAACAAAATCTCGGAACATTCAGTACCAATATTTCATCCCTAGGTACTTGGATTTTAACCGTATCACGTCAATCTTTAGTGGTTGATTACCTAATTGTTCATAGCGATGATTATGATTTACCACGTGCCAACCCCAATTTCTTTATTGGATCTTGGTTTAATATAAAAGCATTTATTCAATCCTTTACCTTTGATTACGAGTCTATCGGAACCACCGTTGCTAAAGAAAATGCAGAGAATATCGAAGTGTGGTTATTGACTTCTGAAATGGCTGGTCGTGAACAAGCCAACGCGATTCGTACCCTCATCGATTCTGATTTTGGAGAAGATTTAAACATTACCTTAAAAATTGTATCTCCGGATGTTCTCTTGACAGCAACCCTTGCCGGGAAAGGTCCAGACATTGCCATCAATGCAGCCAATGGACTCCCTGTCAATTATGCGCTCCGAGGTGCAACCTATGATCTATCTACATTTGAAGATTTTGAAGAGGTTGTCGCACAGTTTGCACCAAGTTCAATGACCCCTTATGAATTCCAAGGTGGTTATTATGGTCTTCCCAATACGCAAAGTTTCTTGATGCTTTTCTATCGCACGGACATTTTTGAAGCTCAAAACTGGGATGTTCCAGAAACTTGGGTCGATGTGATCAATCTTATTTCTGAATTGCAAATTCAAAACTTAAAATTCTATCTACCCCTTAATACTGTGGGAGCAAGTAGTGTCGTGAACCAAGTATTTGCTTCTCGTCTCTATCAAACAGGCGGGTCCTTCTATCGAAATGCCTTAAACAATCAAGGCGAAGAATACATCGAATCGAATTTTGATAGTGAAGAAGCCATGTCTGCCTTTGAGTGGTGGTGTGACTTCTATACAAATCATAGCTTCTCACTGACCATTACTGGAGCAACCTTCATTAACCGCTTTCGAAGTGGTGAAATGCCAATTGGTATTGCCAACTACGACTTATATAACACGCTTGCCGTATCTGCTCCTGAAATTAAAGGACGTTGGGCTTTTGCACTATTACCTGGAACTCGTCAAGATGATAACACCATTGACCATTCAGGTGCTGCTAGCGGGACATCCGTAGTCATGATGAATGACACCGACAATCCAGAAGCGGCTTGGAAGTTTATGAAATGGTGGATATCTACCGATACACAAACCAGTTATGCTCGTGAAGTAGAAGCAATTTTAGGATCAGCAGCTCGTCATCCAACCGCGAATGTGGAAGCATTCACACGGCTTGCATGGACAATTGAAGAACAACAAATCTTGCTTTCGCAATGGGAAGTAACCGTTGGTGTTCCTGAAATTGCTGGTGGATACTATACAGGAAGAAATCTTGAAAATGCCTTCCGTGAAGTTGTGAATAACAATTACAATCCACGTAACACCTTTGAACAATACATTCAAACCATCAATAATGAAATTACCCGTAAACGTGAAGAATTCGGTCTACCTGTTGGATCGGATGAATAAGGAGGATTAAGATGCAACAATCAATTGAAAAGAAAAATGCCTTGACCTCTTTTCGTCAATGGTGGCGTCGTATGGGTGAAAAAGCTGAAGCATGGAGTAAAAAAGGTGGACCTGTTCGTCGTAAAATGTACTTAAACCGTACACTTTACCTCATGATGCTTCCCTATTTAATCCTCTTCGTAACATTCACAGTAATCCCTGTCCTCATGAGTTTAGCATTGAGTTTCACATCCTATAATATTTTAGAAGCCCCTAAATTCATTGGATGGACCAATTATCTTACCTTATTCCTTGATGATGAAATTTTCATCATTGCAATTAAAAACACATTGATATTAGCAGTCATCACTGGCCCGATTGGGTATGTTGCTGCTTTCGTGATTGCTTGGTTGATTAATGAACTCCCTGGAAAACTTCGTTCCATTGTTACACTTGCTTTCTATGCCCCTTCATTATCTGCCAATGCTCTTGTCATTTGGACCCTCATTTTTTCAAGTGATATTTATGGGTATGCCAATGCCTTTCTCTTGGAATGGGGCTTTATCACTGAACCACAAACATGGTTAACCAACACGACCTATATTCTCCCCATTGTCATCGTCGTTCAATTGTGGATGAGTTTGGGCGTAGGGTTCTTATCCCTCGTTGCTGGTTTAAAATCAGTGAATAAAGAATTATATGAAGCTGGAGCTCTTGATGGCATTCGTAATCGTTGGCAAGAATTATGGTATATAACTCTTCCATCAATGAAACCACAATTGATATTCAGTGCCGTTATGCAAATTTCTGGAACGCTTGGGATTGGTGGAATCACCACTGCCCTTGCTGGGTTCCCCTCTGTATCCTATGCGGCTCACACCATCGTGAACCACTTATCTGACTACGGGGGAATTCGATATGAAATGGGTTATGCATCGGCAATTGCAACGCTCCTCTTCCTAGCATCCATAGGACTCAATAAACTGATTCGTCGTATGATTAGAAGGGTAGGTAACTAATAATGGCTAAAAAAGAAAAAGATTACAACGCCATTAAAGCTCGTCGCATTGATTCTCGTCCATTCTCGGAAATCGGTGCTTATACCGTTCTTCTTCGTTCAAAGAAGAAGAAAAGAGTGAACCGTTCCAAAGCGGGCGATATTACTCTCTTTGTCTTCCTAGCGATTGCTGGCTCATTTAGTATGCTACCTTTGTTGTTAACATTCTTTAATGCCTTTAAACCGCTTAATGAATTGTTCCTATATCCCCCAAGACTATGGGTGGCAAATCCAACGCTTGTGAACTTTATTGACTTAGCCAATGCCTTAGGAAATTCTTTAGTTCCCTTCTCACGCTATTTCTTTAATACCATTCTTGTCACTTTCGCTGGTACTCTTGGGCATATCATCATTGCCTCCATGTGTGCTTACCCCCTAGCAAAATACAAAATTCCTGGTGGAAGCCTCATCATGGGCATCATTGTGTATTCCCTAATGTTCCCAGGAAGCGTTACTGCGATTCCTCATTACCTTATCTTTAATGTATTGGGAATGATTGATACTCAATGGTCCCTCATCCTTCCTTCCATTGCTTCATCCCTTGGTCTCTTCCTTATGAGACAATTCATGACTCAAGTTCCAACCGATTATATTGAATCAGCGAAACTTGATGGAGCAGGCGATATGAAGATTTTGTGGAAAATTGTTATGCCAATCGTTAAACCCGCTTGGTTAACACTCTTAATCTTATTATTCCAAAGCTTATGGGCTGCTTCAGGGGCACAATATATTTATCGTGAAGATTTAAAAATGGTCAGTTATGCCATTACCCAAATTGCAACAGCTGGTCCTGCTCGTCAAGGAACCTTAGCTGCGGTTAGTTTAATAATGATTTTAGTTCCTATTTCCGTCTTTGTGATTACTCAATCTCAAGTTATGGAAACAATGGCTCATTCAGGTATGAAATAAGGAGGTCATCATGCGAAAAACAAAAATTCTCATTTTTCTATTGACGGCAATCGTCCTATTCACGACCATCAATGCCAAAGCGGCTACCGGTTATACCTACAACCACAAAGGCGAAGCCATCTATTCTACCATTGGGTTAACTGTGAACCAAGATCCTTATATTGCTGATACTCTTGGAATTGAACCCACAGATTTTACATCTCCTGAAGATTTATTCATTTATAAAGATAATTTAGGAAATGAAACCATTTATGTGGTTGATTCCATTTCTAATAAACTCTTTGTTTTTGATGAAAACTTTGTTTTACAAGAAACCGTCAGTGATTTTAAATTAACCATTGATAATTTCTCACCGAGTGTTCTATCAAAGATTAAGAGCAATAAAGATTGGGTCGTTGCTCGTGATACCTTTTTCCTTCAAAATGGTGATCCTAATCTAGGCAAAGCTGTGATTACTCCCTATGAGGTAACAACAGAATATGTTGAAATGAGATGGAAAAGCGCCAATGATCAAATCGCAAAAGTAGAAAATATTGACGGAGTCGATTATGTCGTTGCTAAAGGCATTGGTAAAACCAGCGTCACTGCTGAATTTTATACTGTAACTGACTTGGAAAAAATGACTCCTACTCCTTCTATTTCCCAAAAATTTCAAGTTGTCGTGACAACTGAAGTTCCTGGAAGCGTTATTGACCCCAATAAGAACAGCGCATTTTCACAAGAAGAACTCGATAATATGACTTCTTTTCAATTGAAACTCTCTGGAGTGGTGGGAGTCTATCGTTCTGTGGTTGAAAAAACAGGAGAAGATTACATCTACTTATGTGACAAAGGCAACAACCAAATCGTTGTCGTTGATGCTCTTACTTATGAAGTGGTCAAATTTGTAACAGTTCCCGATGATATTTCATTCCAAGGTGTAACATTTGCTCCCAAAGACATTATTACTGATGTCACAGGGAGAATGTATGTCATTGCCGACAATATTTTTGAAGGTATCATTCAATTCAGTGTGGATGGTATATTCAATCGTTTTACAGGTGTGAACTATGTTACTTTAAGTGCATGGGAAATATTCTGGAGAAATATTTCAACAGAATCCCAATTATCAAAACAAAGCTCAATTATCAATACCTCCTTTACGAGTATGTGTACAAATAGTAGTGGCTTCATCTATTCAACATCTTTTGCCATCACCAATGAGGATGGCATTGTCACCAATGATAATAGCATGATTAAATTGATTAATACTTCTGGAAAAGATGTCATTCGTCGTAATGGATATCAAGCTCCTAAAGGTGATGTCATTTATATTCGTTCGAGTACGGCTGCTGCCGTTCGTGGTCCTTCAAAACTCACAGGTATTACCGTAAATGACTATGGTGTTTATACTGTTGTTGACTCAAAAATGGGGAAACTTTTTACCTACGATTATGAAGGGAACCTCTTATATATTTCTGGTGAACCTCTATACCTTGCTGCTGAACGTGGAGCACAAATCGATACTTTAAGCAACCCCGTTGCCATTACTTATCACGGGGATGATATCTTAGTGCTTGACAAGAATAGCAAAGCCATCCTCGTATATGAAAATACCGATATTGGTGCTCTCATCAATGAAGCTGTTCAATTTGAATACGTTGGTGATAATGATCAAGCAGCATTGAAATGGATGGAAGTTGTTAAACAAAATTCAAATTATGAATATGCATATATTGGCATTGGTAAAATGTATAATAAACAAAAAGATTACGAAAAAGCCATGGAGTATTTTAAAATTGGTGCTGACCGTGATGCGTATTCTCGTGCTTTCAAATTATATCGTGATGCAAGAATTCGTAAATCATTCCCTTATATTACAGCAGGACTTCTTGCCATCGTCGCTGGTATGATTGCCTACGGGATCTACAAAAAGAAACGTATCGGAAATATACGGCAGGAGGCTGATGAATCCTATGACTAAATTTATGGAAAATCTAAAAAAAGGATGGGGAGTATTCGTTTCTGAATACATCAAATTCCCTGTTTATATCATGCTTCATCCACTCAAAGGATTTGAGGAATTCAAACGTGGGAAACGCGGTAGCATGAAAGTTAGTATCGTGTTTATTATTGTATTGGTTCTTCTTAATATCTTATCATTCCAATACACAGGATTCGAACTCAATAACAATGATATTCGCGATTTGAATAGTATTGCTGAAATAATTTACATCATTGCTCCCATCATCCTCATCACCATTTCAAACTGGTCTGTCACAACCCTCGCTGATGGAAAAGGAAAAATGAAAGATATCTTTATGATGATTTCTTATTCTCTTTTCCCCATGATTTGGGCAACAGGGTTTGCACTTATTTTAAGTAATTTTCTAACAGGTGATGAAATTGCATTCTATGGTTTAACTCTTTCTATTGGTTCCTTTTTAATGGGCTATATGGTCTTTTTTGGAATGATTTCCATTCATGAATATGGCCTCTTTAAATGCATTATTACCATTTTAGGAACCTTACTTGCAGCATCCATTATTGTATTCGTATTACTCCTAAGTTATGACTTATTTCAACGGATGTACGGATTCTTGTATACCTTATATCGTGAAATAACCTTACGGGATTTAATATAGGAGGCAACATATGAGATTTTTAAAACTAAAATATATTGTCTCTTATATCATTATTGTCGTTGTTGTTGTTTTAACCCTTCTCTATTTCGTTGGAGGTTTGAAAATAACGGCTCTTGAAAAAGATTCCCTTGCTTTTGATGAAACTGGATTTATCAATTTTAGTACTGGTCAAAAGGAAGATGATGGGACTCTCATCACCTTAACATATGATCATAATAAATTGATTGGTGAAACAGCAACACATGCGATGTTCTTTGATGAAGAAACAACCATTGCAACCATTGTTGATAAGCGATCATGCACGACTCCAGGGGATTATAGTACTGCAACTGTTACATATCAAACTGCAAAAGATGATACCACATCGGCTGCAGGAGCTAATTTGTTGTTATATTATGCTGCAAGATCCAACGGAGCTGCTCAAACCACGCCCTATGATACCATGCTTAGTAGTGTAAAATTTAAGAATACCTTAACCGGTGAATCTGAAAGTCATTACAAACTAAAGTATATCGATGGTGGTGTTCAAATCCTTTACGATATTGGACGTTTTAGTGCCAATGATGATTATTTCCCTGTGAAGTTCAACATTGCAAATTATAATGCAAAATATACTTCAGAGACTGAACTTTCAGAAGCCGAACTCGAAGTAATCGAATTATATAATCGAAGCACTTTAGAGGAAAGATTCCGTGGAAATGTCCTCTTCGGAACGAAAATTCAGAATTTATCAGCCAACCCCCAAGTGTTACAATTTAATGGCATGGGGTATGTGTATTCATATGACGCAGTTAAATATATTGAAGAAAACTATCTTGCTACTGTCGATACTGGTTTTGATGAAGGACTTAGTCTTGGTTATTGGAGAATTAGTGATATTGATCCATCATTTTATAATAGTTATGGAACGCATCTCAATAGTCCCACTTCGCCATGTACTAGTAATCCTTTCTTCTCGAGTCAAATGTTTAACTCATTAAGTCAGTCATATTATAAGGTCATTCATTCAAAAGAAGACCCTTCTCTTTCTTATTTTGATACCAACATGAAATCCTCGATGGAAAAGCAAGCTTGTTACAGTTTCTTGTATACCTCTTTCGAACAAACCGACTACTCTGAAGATAAGATTCCCATTGTTTGGGAATCAGGAGAACCAATTATTCGTGGAGGTTACCATAAACGCGATGCCGAAGGAAACTTCTTATATGATAATGAAGGAAAACCAGTACAGCAATTGTATTCTCTCGAACAAGTAGCAGAGGATAATGCCCTTTTTAATGTTGAGACAGCAACATCCTTAGAGCGTTTCCAAGTTTGCTTGCAATTAATACTAACAGATAATGGCTTAGAAGCAACGGTATTATCAGAGTCCCTTCGCGATTCTGATCACAAAGCTTTAAATCCCATTTATGACCATGACTATATCATGACTTCTGTGCAATTTTTAAAGGAAATGACCACAGCTAGTGAACGTATAGGACCAGAAGAAGATGATCCCTTCCGCGAAGGAATGATGATTATTCCCGATGGATCTGGAGCAATCATCAACTTCAGTAATGGAAAAGCAGAATTAAACTATGCTGGTTATAGTAAATCGGTTTATGGGCTAGATAAAGCATTCATGCTCAATCGTGCTGTTGAAGATGTTGAAAACTTGATGCTTGGCATGTATGGTTTTATCGACACGACTGACCAAAAAGGAATTATGACCGTTGTTGAACAAGGCGCATCCCAATCTAAATTGGTCGCTGATGTTCCTAGAGGAAGTAATAGAGTTAACACCATTTTCTACACTACCAATGTTCGTGAAAACGAATATGTGACTGCTGGAACAGGGTGGAATGCTGTTGAATTCCCTAAATGGACAAAAGTATTAGCTCCCAATGATATCACTTATCGTTTCATTTTCTTAGAAAATACAGAACTAGGCTATACGGGAGTCGCTCAAAAATATCGTGAATATCTGATTGATAAATATGATTTAACACTCAAAGATAACACGACAACTAATGTAACAAATCTTAATTTCTTAGGAGCATTTGAACGTTATCAAATGTTACTAGGAATCAAATACATGAAACCAGACAACCTAACAACCTTTAGTCAAGCTAAAACCATCATATCCGAGTTACTCGACTTAGGTGTTGCTAATCTTACAGTAAGTTATTCATCTTGGACTGATGATGAATTTGAATATGAAACTACTGCTTACCTAAGAGCCTCAGAAGCATTGGGGAGAAAAAAAGGACTCATAAATCTTGCCCAATATCTCGATGATAATAGCATTGCTTTTTATCCTGAATTGTATGTTACTTCCTCTAAGGGATATGAATACCCCTTTGGAACGATTAAATATACAAGCAGGAGCGTTGGTAACAATGATGCGATGCAGTATCCATTCAATTTAGCAACATTGTATATCGATAAAAAATTAACTCCAACTTACTATACTAGTCCTAAGTATTATCAATCTCTTGCTGAAAGACTCTATGCTTCTTTTGATGATTTCGGAATTACAGGTGCTTATTTATCTGATTTAGGTAATATGAGAATTGGTGATTATAAGAAAAAATCTGAGATATTTAATCATGATAGCGTCCGTTATCAAATAGCAACTCTTGAATATTTGCAATCGCAGCTTGAATCTGTTCAACTATCCGCTCCTTACGATTTTGCATTCCCATATGTTGATATTGCCATCGATGTTCCTGTTACTTCAAGTACTTATGGGATTTTCGATCAAACCATTCCTTTCTATCAATTGGTTGTGAGTGGATTGTTCGATTATACTACTGAACTTGTCAATGGAACGAGCGATCGTAGCACCAACTACTATTTTGTGAAAGCATTAGAAACAGGAGCAAACGTAAATTTCCAATTATCATATGAAAATCCTAACGTCTTGTTAGAAACTGATTACACACAATATTTCAAGACATATTATGAAAACTGGAGAGATACCATCGTTAGTTTTAACACTCGCATCAATGAAACTAACATCCATGGAGGACAGTTAGTTAATCATGAGCGTATTGCGAAAGATATCTCAAAAGTTACTTATTCCAATGGCGTTGTTCTTGTGATTAATGGTAGCAATCGTGCTTACACATATGGTCTAACCACCATCAATCCATATAATTACATTAAGATAGGAGGTTAATGATATGAAAAAATTCTTTCAGAATATTGCTTCAAGCATTTCACATTTTTTCACTAAAATCATGACCATCCTTCGCCAATTCTTTAGTAAATTAGGTGAAACAAAATTTGTTCAAGCGATTTCCCGAGTTTTGGGATATATTCCCAATTATCTTGCAAGAGTCATTCCTTATCGTCAACGAAAGAAAATATGGGGTGTTGTATTCGTTCTTCCTCTCCTCGTGGGGTTGATTTACTTCTTTATAATTCCTCTTATTGTTTCCGTTAATTATAGTTTTAATAACGTTGTCATTGATCAAGGGATTAAACTTGAATTTGTAGGATTTAAAAACTATATTTATGCATTCACCGAAGCAGCAACTTCTTCTGGATCATTCTCAGAAATCCTCGTTCAGGCGATTATTGATATCGTTTCCGATATTCCTGTTATCTTGATTTTCAGTTTATTAATTGCTGTTGTATTAAATTCAAAATTCAAAGGAAGAGCTTTTGTTCGTGCTATTTTCTTCATGCCTGTTATATTTAACTCCCAGGCAATTGATCTCGCCATGACTTCTGCAACTGCTCTTCAACAAACCATTCAATCGACGACGAATGATCTATTTGCCCAAATGTTTAGCTTTGAAGATTTCTTACTCAATGCGAACATTCCTGTTGGCGGAGTGACTTTCTTAGGTAACGCATCTGCTAAAATTTATGACATCATTTCTTATTCAGGGGTTCAAATCCTAATTTTCTTGTCAGCAATTCAATCTGTTCCCAAACACTTATATGAAGCTGCAAAAATTGAAGGTGCTACTCAATATGAAATGTTCTGGAAAATCACTTTCCCAATGGTATCACCTATGATGCTAACAGCAGCTGTTTATACCGTGGTCGATTCATTCTTAACCTCACCATTGGTTACTTTTATTGCAGCTTATAATACAACCGATAAAATTGCATCTGCAACGTTGGGCCCACTCACTGATTTCGGGGTGAATGCTGCGATGTCGTGGGTGTTCTGTATAGTCAGTATGGTCATTGTCGCCTTAGTATTATGGCTACTCTCAAAGGCGGTGTTCTATTATGACGAATAATCCAACAAAAATTAGATTCAAAGATCAGCTTCGGACTCGTTATCAAGAATTCCGTAAAGATTGGGATAATCCAATCAAAAAACGTGTTCGTTCAAAGAAAGCAATGGAAGTCGGAGGTAACATCATCCGTGCCTTTATCTTAATTGGCTTGTCATTCATTATCTTGTTACCACTGTTACAAAAGTTTTCATTTGCTCTTCGTTATCCAACCGATATTACAGATCCACAAGTCATTTGGATTCCTGGAACCTTTAGTTTTGAAAACATTAGAATTGCGTATCACTATTTGAGCTATAATATTACATTTATAAACTCAATCGTGTTATCGTTCTTCTCCATGTGTATTCAAATCATCGCAACCGCCACTGCAGGATATGCTTTTGCTCGATTAAAATTTCCTGGTAGTAAAATATTCTTCTACTTAGTGTTGTTTACGTTAGTGGTTCCCAATGAGACCCTCGACTTGTCAAGATGGTTATTCTTCCAGAGTACTAATTTCTTTGGAATCGACCTTATCTTTAATGTCTTCTCAATTTATATTATGTCAGCTTTCGGAATGGGGCTTCGTAGTGCTATCTTTATCTATTTATTTGTTCAGTTCTTCCGTAACTTACCGATTGAACTCGAAGAATCAGCAGAAATCGATGGAGCTGGTGTCATTAGAACGTTTTGGAGTGTCATGCTTCCAAATGCGGGTGGAGCCACCGTCACCGTCGGACTCTTTGCCTTTGTATGGCAATACAATGATTACTACTATGCCCATCTTTACCGATTTGAACGAGTTTTCCCTGTGTTAACCACAAAACTTGCAGCCGGATCAGGATCCCTATCTGCAACTATGGTCACATCATTTGGAGAATTACTTCGTAATTTAGGTGACGAAATTAAGGATGACCCACTCTTCTTTGGTTTAGTCACCAACACAGCGGCCTTATTAATGATGCTTCCACTTTTAATTGCTTATTTCTTTATCCAAAAATTATTTGTTGAAAGCATAGGAAGAACAGGCATCACTGGTATGTAATGAGCAAAGATGCCACAAATTCTGTGGCATCTTTCTTTTATGAGGTGAAATATGAATATAAATCAATTATCCATCGAAGAAAAAATTGGCCAAATGTTATGTTTTGCTTTTCGTGGAACGACCTATAATCATCAATTAAAAACACTGATAGAAAACTATCACGTTGGGAATGTGGTGGAGTTTGCTCATAACATAACATCTTATGAACAAGTAAAGCAATTAAATGATGATATTCAACTACATGCGAAACACCCGATCTTTATTAGCTTAGATCAAGAGGGAGGGATGGTTCGTCGTTTGATGGAGGATGTAACCTATTTACCAGGAGCAATGAGTTTATCTGCAACCGGAGAGGATATTTATCCAGTTACGAGAGCTTGTGGTGAAGATTTAAAGCAACTAGGATTTCACATTAATTATGCACCTGTAGCTGACATCAATTCCAATCCTTTAAATCCAGTCATTAATTCTCGTAGTTATGGGGATAATCCCCAAAAAGTAGCAGAACAAGTGGTAAGAGCAAGCAAAGCCTTTCAAGATGCAATGATCTTACCGATGGTTAAACATTTTCCTGGGCATGGGGATACCAATGTCGATAGTCATTTGGGATTACCGATTGTAAAAAAGGACAAAGCTACTCTCTTCCAAGAAGAACTTGTTCCGTATATTGAAGCCATCCGCGAGGGGTGTGAAGGCGTCATGATTTCTCACATCTTGTATGATGCCATTGATCCTGCTTTCCCCAGTTCTTTATCTTATCCGATGATTACTGAGCTTCTAAAACAAGAACTAGGTTTTAGAGGCCTCATTACCACGGATTCCCTAACCATGGCAGCCATTTGGGGACGTTATTCCATTGAAGAGATTGTAAAAAACGGCATTATGGCAGGAAATGATATTTTAGTTTTTTGTGGAAAGGCTGATTTAGAAGAGCAAATAACCATCATAAAAACATTTCGTCAATTGGTAATGAGGGGTGAAATTCCTTTATCACGTCTTGACGAATCAGTTGAAAAGATTATTGCTTTGAAACAAAAATATACAAAAGTTCCACGAAAACTTGCCTTGAATCGTTTAGCACCATACACGGATGAACTTATCGAGAAAAGCATCACAAAGGTATATGATTGTGGCTTACTTCCTTTACAAAAAAACGATTCTGTCCTCATGCTCTTTCCTAAAATTCATTTAGCTAGTTTGGTAGATAATGAAGAAGAAGGGTATGAAACATTCAAAAAGCATTTGCCTTATCCTGAAACGATCATCGATGAGGAAATGGGTAATTTAGAAAACATCGTGCAAATGTGCACAAAATATGATAAAATACTATTGGCAACTTACCAGGTCAAAACAGGAGATTATTTTACAAAACTATATGAACAACTCGACAAAAGCAAAGTCATTCTTGTATGTTTGCGCTCGCCTTATGATGGAGTGATTTTAAAGAAAAGTGGCGCTTTAATATGTACGTATGACTGTACCAAAGAAAGCATAGGAGCTGTTTGTCAAAAATGTAAAGATAATACATTTACTGGAAGTTTACCGGTACGATTAGAGGTGTAAGAAATGAAAATTATTCGCGTAAAAGATTATCAAGAACTTAGTCGTGTTGCAAGTCAACTAATGATTGACTTATTACAAAAAAAACCCAATGCCACATTGGGGTTGGCGACTGGCAGTAGCCCAATTGGACTCTACCAAAATTTAATTCAGAGCTATCAAAGACAAGAAATATCGTTTGCGGAAGTAAAAACATATAATCTCGATGAATATTGTGGACTTCCTCGGTCACATCCAGAAAGTTATCACAATTTCATGCATCGTCATTTATTCCATCACGTGGATATCAAGGAAGAAAACGTTCATGTTCCTTCTGCAGAAGGAAATAATCTTCAAGCACAATGCGATGCTTATAATGAATTATTACATCAAGCGACCATTGATTTACAATTACTTGGAATCGGTGGTAACGGGCATATTGGGTTTAATGAACCGGGTACCTCATTTAAAACAGAAACTTTTGTCGTAAGACTGACGGATAAAACACGGGAGGATAACAAACGTTTCTTCAATTCACTTGATGAAGTGCCAACCCATGCCATCACTATGGGGATTCATAATATTATGCAAGCAAAAGAAATTCTTCTGATTGCAAGTGGAAAAGGAAAACAACAAGCAGTATATGAATTAGTACACGGTCCTGTGACTGAGACCTTCCCAGCGTCTATTCTTCAACAACATTCTCATGTTACTGTGGTTGTCGATGAAGAGGCAGCTGCTCTTTTATGATTCAATATCACGATATCCTAGATCTTCAAGCCATTCAAACATTGTGGAATCGTGAAGTCGGATTTATTTATCCGATTGCAGACGATGTATTTTTAAGAAATGTTACTAGCTATCCCAACAAATGGGTATTAGGCGCTTATGATGATGATACCCTCGTTGGATTCATCATTACAAAAACATCGAACGATTCCCTTCTTCCCGCCTATCTAGATCGAGGATGGATTTCTCTCTTTTATGTAGCAAAAAAATATCGACATCAAGGGATTGGCTCAACGCTTCTAAGTGGCGGGGAAGCATCATTGGAAGGAAAAAATGAAATATTGATCGGCTCAGATTTATTTAACTTCTTCCCAGGAGTCCCTACTGATTTTGATAATTTAACCGATGTATGGCTCACAAAGCGAGGCTATTTTGGCTCAAGATCCACTCATGATATGTTTTGTGCAAATATCATGGAATATCCCATCAAGAATATGAATATGTCATTTTCGGTTGCAACAAAAGAGGACGAAAAGGGAATCATTGAACTACTTAAAACCTTTAGTGATCGTTGGGCCCATGAAGGCATTCGTTATTTCGAAGCGGGTGGAACTGGACACGAGTATGTGATTGCAAAACATGAAGGAAAAGTGATTGCTTTTGCACGCACTAATGATCGTAGTTTTCCTTATGGTGGATACAATATTACTTGGCATGCTCGCTTCATAAATCTGGGGGGAATTGGCCCATTAGGGGTTCACAAATCTTATCAAGGACGAGGTTTAGGCAGTGATATTGTCATATATGCCCTTCGTGAAATGAAAAAGCGTGGCATGATAGAGGTAATGATTGATTGGACTGGACTCGTCACATTTTATCAACAATTTGGTTTTGAAGTTTGGAAGACCTATAAATATATGTCAAAAAAAGCATAGAAAAAGGCTTGCTAAAAAAATCCGAATAGTGTATAATTATTGTGTAAACATTTTCAGTTATATTTTTTATTTGGCTATTAGGAGAAAGTCCTAAAGTATATAAACAAACTAACAAAAAATTATCGAGGAGGAAAGAAAAAATGAAAAAATTGTTAGCATTTATGCTAATGTTGACTTTCGCAATTGTTTTAGTTGGTTGCGGAACCAAAGAAATCGCTCCAACATCTGTTAATATTACAGGATTACAAACAGTTGCAGTTGAAGGAACCATTAAATTAACAGCTAGCGTTGTGCCCCAAAATGCTCCACAGACAGTAACTTGGACTTCTGCAAAAGACAATATTGCTGCCGTAGATCAAGAGGGAAACGTTACTGGTGTTTCTGCTGGAAATACAGTTATTCGTGCAACTTCAACTGTTAATACAGCAATAGTTGGTCAAATTCGTATATCTGTTACTGCTAGTGATGAAGACAATATCGACCTTGGTGGATATACCATTAAAATTGCTCAAGCAGGCCATGCATTGAATGAAACAGACCCTTTCAATGATTTATATGCTGGAGCAGATCGCCAAGCAAAACAACAAGCATGGACTTGGGTTGAAGACAATTACAATTGTCAAATCGAAGTTGTTGCTTATCCAGATGATGCTGAATGGGGAACTCCTAGATGGAATTATATCCTAAATCAAGCTGCAAGTAATACAGCTGATTATGACTTCTATACTGTTCCTGATGCTCAAATCGGAAAATTCGTTGAAGGTAACGCTATTATTGATGTCAGCGATTGGTATGCTTTATATGGACAAGGATACATGGACGAAGTCTATGCGCAATCTGGATCTTATAAAGGAAACTTATACTCTATTACAAATGGAGAATCTGGGATTTATAATGTTATCTATTATAATATCGCTTTATTTGAAAAATTAGGATTACCAAAGTCTCCTGCCCAAATATTCAATGAAGGCAACTGGACTTATACAGAGTTTAAAAACTTCTGTATCGCTGCACAAGCTGCCCTTGATGGACTTCCAGAAGCCGTTGATAAAGATTTCTATGCCCTTTCTGGTTGTGCTGCTTACTATTGGGTAGGTATGACCAATGCCGGTGGTGTAAAAATTGCTGACCTTTCAACAATGACTTTCCAACCATTAACTGACACTGCTATTGCTGCTGCTGATACTTTAAGACAAATTTTTGATGCAGGAGCTATGTTTGGCACTCGTGCCCTTGATGGTGGAGATACTACATGGAATGAAGCTCGTTCACTTATCGCTTCAGGTGACTTATGGTTCGTTAATACTTCTAACCGTTGGAAAGAAGACTTATGGAGCCCTGGAAATGCTGATGATACTAAGTTTGGATATGTACCATTCCCAAGACCTGATGGGACTACTAAAGATCAACAAAAACTTGGATTAACAGGAACTGCTACATGGGTTATGCCAATTGGTAGAGACTATACTGGATTTGGAACTCAATGTACAGCTGAAAATATTTATCGTGCTTTGGTTAAAACATTCCAATTAACAACTGAATATCGCTTGAATTCTCCAACTTATGATGCTGCTCAAGCGCTTGATGACTATGCACGTAAATATACTGAAGATGAACCAAGTGTCGCTGCATTCAAATACATCGCTGGAAACGCAAAAACGATTGGTTTCTATGAACCATTAGCTGAACCAGGAAATGCGATTGTGAATACTGGCTACTCTGATTTTTCAACAGCCATCCAAAAATATGTAAATGCAACAGGTGCTGCTACATTTGCTGAAGCAGTTGGTCCATTAATTGACCAACTACAAGAATCTTTAACAAAAGCATTCTCATAATAATTGAATCTAAAAGGCCAACTGAAAAGTTGGTCTTTTTTCATAGGTGCTCAGGATGATTTTACCTTGTTATTTAACTAGAAATATGCTATAATTAACATATAACAGGGGAATGTTGGATATGAACATTGAAAAGTTTGTAAACAGTAAAATATATCGTTTCTTCGATTGGGTATGGCGAATTACAGTACTCAATATTTTAACACTCATCACTTCATTAGGGATTATCACTTTCCTTCCTAGTATTACAGCGTGTTATAAAACAATCTATGATTATACTGCCGGAGAAGAAAAAAATGTTTTTTCCGCTTATTTTAGAAACCTAAAAAATAACTTTATTCGTCCATTAGAAGGGAACATCTTTATCATTGGTGCCGCAATCGTATTTGTCGTTGCTCTTATTTTTTATTCTGAAACTTCAGAAGGTGTAGGAATACTAACAACAATATCGGTTATCGGCTTTTATTTTGTGGCTTTTGCGATGGTATTGCTCCTGCTCATTACGATTCAATTGCCGATGATCTATACTCATTTCAATTTTCGCTATTTTGATAATTTCCGTTTTGCTTTTTATGTTGCCACTAAACATATCGCCTCAAGTTTAGGGTGTGTACTCATCATCGCTCTTGAAGTATTATTGTATATCGTCTTTGTTCCCTTGTGGGCCGTCACTTGTCTTAGCATCCCCATTTTAGCAGGACATCTCCTATTTAAAAAAACATATTGGATGTTAATCCATCAAGAAAATCAAGATCTTATGGAAAGAAAGGATGGTTCAAATGAAACTCGGAATTGACAATATTGATCGCTATCTTACGCTCTTTGCCAACAAGCGAGTTGGACTCATCACCAACCCAACAGGAACCAATAGCCAGATGACGACAACCATTGATGTATTGAAGGAAAAAGTAAACTTAGTGTGCTTATTTTCGCCAGAACATGGTGTTCGCGGTGAATTTCAAGCTGGAATCCATTTTGATTCCTATATCGATCAAGATTCTGGTATCATTGCTCATAGTTTATACACCAAAGATAAACGTCCCACCAAGGAAATGCTTGATACGATTGACATAATTTGCATTGATATTCAAGATGTCGGTTCTCGTTTTTACACCTTCATTTATACCATGGCATATTCGATGATGGCTTGTAGTGAGGCAAAGAAAGAGTTTGTTGTTTTTGATCGTCCTAATCCCGTTGGCGGAGAAGTTTGTGAAGGGAACATCCTTGATCTAGAATACCGGTCATTTATCGGATATTATCCAATTGTTCAACGTCATGGGATGACCATTGGTGAGTTGGCAAAAATGTTTAATGAGCATTTTGGGATTGGCTGTCATTTGACCATCATCCCTATGGAAGGTTGGAAACGCTCAATGGACTTCCATGATACTCGTTTACCATGGCTGTGTCCATCTCCCAATGTTCCTACGCTTGAAACTTGTTATTTATATAATGGCACCTGTATTTTTGAAGGGACTAATGTTTCTGAAGGAAGAGGAACCACAAAACCTTTTGAATACATCGGAGCACCTTATATGAATCCAAGAGAACTCACAACCGCATTGAATGAACTACATCTTCCTGGAGTGCTTTTTACGCCCATCACATTTACCCCTACTTTTTCGAAGCATAATGGATTCTTATGCAAAGGGGTTCATGTTCACATTACCGATAAAAACACATTTGAAGCGGTGAAAACGGGATGGTCCATGCTTGCTATCATTCGTCGACTATACCCTAATGCTTTTGAGGTTTTACCTCCCTATAAAGCAGGTGGAAATCGAATGCTTGAACTCAACACTGGGTGTGATTATATTTTGAAAGAAACCTATTCCTTAGAAGAACAATGGAATATCATCGCCCGTGATTCAAAGAAGTTTGCAGAAGAACGAAAACAATATTTATTATATTAGGAGTTTGGAATGAAAAAAATAAATGATATGACGCTCACAGAAAAAATCGGACAATTGCTCGTCGCAGGTTTTGATGGATATGAATACAATCAACACATGCGCTCCTTAATTGAAGAGCATCAAGTAGGGAATGTGATTTTATTTGCTCGTAATATTCATTCTATTGACCAACTATCAACCCTTAATCGTACAATTCATCAAAAAGTGATGGAACACACGGGAATAATGCCGCTCATTTCCATCGATCAAGAGGGCGGAATTGTGACACGCATTATGAATGGGGCTACATTTTGCCCTGGAGCGATGACGCTTTCCGCCACAGAAAAAGGCAATGCGGAAGTAATTGGTTCCATCATGAGTGATGAATTGTCACATCTTGGAATCAATCTTAATTTGGCTCCTGTTCTTGATGTAAACAACAATCCAAAAAATCCCGTTATTGGTGTTCGCAGTTATGGGGATAATCCCCACATGGTCGCAGCCATGGGAACTGCTTTCATCAAAGGAATGCAAAAAGATGGACTTCTTGCGACTGCCAAACATTTTCCCGGTCATGGCGATGTCGTTGTCGATAGTCATTTAGGACTTCCTGTTATTACAAAAAGTATTGAAGACATTCATAGCACGGAACTTGTTCCTTTTAAAAAAGCCATTGCTGAGGGTGTAGGTGCCATCATGAGTGCCCACATCTATTTCACGGCTTATGAAACTGAAGGACGTCCTGCCACCTTATCCAAACGAATACTAACAGGGCTTCTTCGCGAAGAATTGGGTTTCAATGGTCTCATTATCAGTGATTGCATGGAAATGAAAGCCATCGATGATACCTATGGTGCTGCAAAGGGAGCAGTTCAAGGAATCATTTCTGGTCTTGATTTGGTTTGTATTTCACACACACTTGAGAAGCAACTTGCTTTCCTAACGCTTATGGAAGAAGCAGTTCATGAAGGAAAAATTACTGAAGCAGAAATTGATGTAAAAGTTGCGCGGATTCTAAAAGCAAAAGAAACTAGCATGAATCTTATCAATATAAATTTTCTTCATAATCCTGCCAATACTAAGTATTTCCCCAATTTATCAAATCAAAAGAAGGCTCAAGAAATCACCCTTGCATCTCTTACATGCATTAAGGGAGAACGTTTCTTTCTAAAAGATCGAACCCTTCTCATTGCCACTGCCCCATTTGCAACAACAATTGCGGAAGATAAGATGGATACTAGAAATGTCATTGAAGCAGTGCGTAAACGCATTCCTGACATTACATGCTTAAAAATGGAACTCAATCAATTTGATGCTCGTTTGATTAATGAAGTAGCAAATTATGACACAGTCATTATTTGTAGTTACAATGCTGCCAATTATAAAAACCAAACGAAGATGATTAATACCATCATCAATAAAGCGAAAAAGACTTTCGTTATTTCAATGAGAAATCCGTACGATTATCTTGTTTTGGACAATGTAGAGAACTATTTGGCTTTATACGAATATACTCCCAATTCTGTTCAAGCGGTTGTGGAATACTTAGCTGGTAATATCACCCCTCGGGGGAAAGTTCCCATCACGCTTGTTCGTCCCTTCAATGTTTTTGCATCTGTTTACGTCGGATTAGAAGACTATCCTCAAGCTAAAAACTTTGAATACATGGTTTTCTTGAAGTCGAAAAATGTTGATACCATCTTTATTTCAGCTCATATGCCTGAAGCTTTACCCGATTTTTTAGAAGACTTAGTGGCAACCATCAATTACGCCAACGAGTTGGGGTTAAAAGTTATTTTAGATGTTTCAAAGAAAGTTTTAGACCGAATTGGAATTCCTAAAGGAATTTATTCTCTACGATTAGATTGGGGCTTTACATGTGACGATATTCTTGAATTATCAAAAAATGATTTCTTTATTGAAATCAATGCCTCCATTGCTCATCGTGAAGAAATTGAATTCTTGATTTCTCGAGGAATTGATTTTTCAAAGTTAAGAATTAGCCATAATTTTTATCCTAAACCCTACACGGGACTTAGTCAAGAAGACGTATTAAATCGAAACCTCTTATATAAATCATTAGGTCTGCATATTATGGCTTATGTTCCATCTAGTCATGGAAAACGTCCTCCCATCTATGAAGGACTTCCAACAATTGAAGAACATCGTCAAATGGACCTCCTTGCTTCCTTGGCTGATTTGGCTATGCTAGAAGTAGACGAAGTATGCTTTGGTGATGCCTATTGTAGTGCTGAAGAACTCGAAGAAGCTTTAACGTACAATCGCGATCTAATTACCATTCCTATTGATGTATTTGAAGGAATCAGTGACATTGGACGAACCATACTGAATAAAGTTCACACCAATAGAACAGATGAGAACCCTTATGGTGTTCGTTCTTCCATGCGTGAACTCAATACCATTCCTAAGCGAAATACCTTTGACCGCAAGAAGAAGATGGTGACCATTGATAATGAAGGATTCCTCCGTTATCAAGGAGAACTCACCATTATGCGTCAAGAGCTCCCCTTTGATGAACGTGTCAATGTGGTGGGAATCGCTCATATCAGCGACTACTTACTGAATGAAATTCGTCCAGGTCAAAAATTCCGTTTTCAGATTCGAGGCGTTGTACCATGGAAAAAGTAATCATTGCCGTTGATGCGGGTGGCAGCAAGACCAAAGTATGCATCATTGATGCACTCAAAAACATTCTTTTTACAACCATTGAAGGCTCAGGTTCTCCTGCCGTTGTCGGCGATCAAGCCCTTGAAAATATTCGATTGGGTGTTGATAAAGCTTATCAGTTTGCCCATTTACAATACGAGATTGTTTGTATATCCATGGGTCTATCTGGATTAGGGGTTATCACCAATCTTGAAGAGATTCGCTTAGATTACGAAGCAACTTATCATATTCCTACTTACATCGATAATGATGCTAGTATCGCATTATACTCGATTGTTACTGACTTATATAATCAAGGCATCCTCGTATTATCAGGTACTGGATCAGCCGTTTTGGGGCTTCATAACAATGAAACGCAACTCATTGGTGGATTTGGCCATATGCTTACGGAAGTGGGATCTGCTTTTACAACCGTACGCGATCTTATGTGCCAAAGCATTCATCAATATGAGACCAATCAAACATTATCCCCTTTAACACTACAGTTTTTTCAAGTAATTGGAGCAAGTAGCATTTATGACCTTCGCTCCTTTGTCTATCATCGAACCAAACGCGAAATTGCTGCCTTCGCAGATGTTGTTAGCAAAGCAGCATTAAAGAATAATCAAGAAGCCATTCAACTTTTAAAAAAAGCAGGGCGTGATTTGGCCGTGGATGTAAAAAAAGCAGTTCAAAATCTAAAACTTGATGAAGAGGCCGTCATTGGTTTTAGAGGTGGGTTTATCATGAATTCACGCATCACTCAAGAAGAATTGCTTCTAACCTTAAAAGAAGACAATATCAGTTTAAAATTTGTAGAAGGGGATTTTGATCCCATATTTGGTGCTTATTATAAAGTGAAAAGGATGAATCTATTATGTTAGCCATCGGATTAATGAGTGGAACCTCTCTTGATGGTGTCGATGCAGCTCTGGTCGATATTCAAGAGGAAGTAAAATTAATCAAATTTCATACACTTCCCTACGATCAAGATTTTAAAAATCGTCTTTTTCGCAATTTAAATGTGAAAACGGCCAAACTTTCAGAAATCTCAACGCTTAATTTTGAATTAGGACATTGGTTTGTAAAAGCCATTGACAACCTGCTTCAAGGAACCCCCTATACCTATCAAGACATCGCCTTTGTTGCATCTCATGGACAAACCATATGGCATGATCCAAAAGGACAAATTCCTTCAACACTACAAATTGGCGAAGCGAGCATCATTGCTTATCATACCAACATTCAAGTTGTGTCGAATTTTCGAGTGATGGATATCGCCGCTGGCGGAGAAGGAGCACCTTTGGTCCCTTTCTCTGAATACTATTTATATCGTAATACCCCCATAAACCTTGTTTTACAAAACATTGGGGGAATCAGTAACTTGACATATATTCCCGTTGGAGCAACGATGGAGGAAGTTAAATCATTCGATTGTGGCGTTGGAAACATCATGATTGATTACTTCACTCACAAATATTATAATAAACCCTATGATGAAGATGGTAAAATTGCCCTGTCAGGACATGTGATAGAGACTATTTTTAACCATTTAAAACAAGATGCTTTTATTACTCGGATACCTCCCAAATCAACGGGACGCGAGCAATATAGTCAAGAATTTATGGAAACACTCAGTGAAACTTATCAATTCGCGAATTACCGTCCTCAAGATATTATTGCAACCATCACCGAATTAACAGCTTACTCGATTGCCTATCAATACCTACATTTTATCAAGCAGATTGATTGTGCGGTTATTTGTGGGGGTGGAAGTCATAATCACTATATTTTAAAACGTCTTCGAGAAATAACACAGTTCACTATCATAACAGGAGAGGAGTTTGGACTCAATAGTGATGCCAAGGAAGCCGTTGCTTTCGCCATCCTTGGATACATGACCTTAAGTGGAAAACCAAGTAATGTTCCTTCCGCCACAGGTGCAAAAATGCCCGTGGTCTTAGGTCAAATTACACCGAGTCCAAAGCAAAAAGAATGAACATCGATTTAAAAAAAATAGGAACTGAAAAAAGAAATTTAAGAACCATTCACATTGACCAAATGTCCACAGAAGAAATGGTTCGTGCTATGAATGAAGAAGATAAAATCGTCGCTTATGCCGTCGAAGCAGTTTTACCTCAAATCGCAAAAACAGTCGATGCGATTGTAAAAACATTTGAAGCAGGTGGGCGTATGATTTATCTCGGAGCCGGGACCAGTGGTCGTATTGGGCTCATTGATGCAGTCGAATGTCAACCCACCTTCTCCGTTTCCCCCGATATGGTACAATGCATTATGGCTGGTGGCATGAAAGCCATGGTCAAAGCGGTTGAAGGGGCTGAAGACAATAAAGTAATGGCAGTTGAAGATCTTAAGGCCATTAATTTATCCAATCTCGACATCGTCATCGGGATTGCCGCCTCAGGAAGAACACCTTATGTCATTGGTGGCATTGAATATGCGAAAAAGCTAGGGTGCTTAACTTCTTGTATTGTTACATCAGTAAACAGTGAGCTCGCATCACTCGTTTCTTATCCGATTGAAGCCATTACGGGTGCTGAACCTTTAACTGGATCAACGCGAATGAAATCAGGAACAGCGCAAAAGATGATTTGTAATATGCTATCAACGGCTTCCATGATTAAAATGGGAAAGGTCTATGAAAACCTCATGATTGATGTTCAAGCAACCAATGAGAAACTCGTAAAAAGAGCGCAATCCATCCTTGAAGAAGCCCTTCAAATATCTAATGAAGAAGCAACGCTTTTGCTACAAAAATATCACACCGTTAAAAAAGCTCTTTTTAGTCAACTTAGTGGGATTCAAGATGAAATAACCATTGATCAATTCCTGAATGCTGCAGGCGGAAATATTCATAAAGCGCTCAAGGAGGCAGGAAAATGATTCAACACATCGAAATCATAAACAAGCAAAATCGCGTGTTACGAGGCTATCTAGATCATCCCGAAGGAGCAAATCGTTGTGTGGTGATGTTACATGGCTATACCGGTAATAAAACCGAACACAATGGCTATTTTCGTACCATGTCACGTCTTTTGAATGAGCAAGGCATTGCTTCGCTACGGATGGATTACAGTTGTAATGGAGAATCTGATGGTGAATTCTATGAATTCTCATATCTTGAAGCCATCGAAGATGCAAAACTCATGCTTCAAACGGCTAAAAACTTTCCTGGGATTGAAACCATCTCTCTGATGGGATTTTCAATGGGAGGTGCCATCGCTGCTCTTGTGTGCAACGAAATTGCGATTGATCGCCTTCTATTATGGTCCCCAGCAGGAACGATGTATCAAAAAATGAAAGAGCGTTTTGATGCTGCTCCAAAAATGGAAAATGGTCATGTATATTCAGCAGGGTTTGAGTTATCAGGAGAATTAATCGATTCCATGGCTGATATTGATCCCTTCCGTGAATGTGAATCATTCGAAAAACCCGTTTTAGTGATTCATGGACGTCAAGATAAAGCTGTCCCTTATTTGACAGGGGTAACCTATACAGTCAAATTCCCCAATTCCAGGCTTCATATCGTAAATGAATCGGGTCATGGATATGATGAAGAACCTTCGAAAACGCAATTGCTCGAACAATCAATGGCATTTTTAAAACAACTGTTTTGATAAAGTGCAAAAAATGTGATATAATGATAATTGTGTGATGAACCGAAAAGAAAGAAAACAAGAAAGGAAACGCTAACAAGAAAATCTTATTAGTTCAGGATTATGTGTCTATGAATATTCTAACTTGCATAAAACAAGTCCCTGCAAGTTCTGATGTGAAGGTCGATCCTATCACAGGGGTTCTCATTCGTGATGGTAACAACACAAAAATGAACCCCTACGATCTCTATGCCATTGAAACAGCCCTTCGCATTAAAGAACAAACTGGAGCCAAGGTCTCAACGATTACCATGGGCCCCCCTTCTGCTACCACCGTCCTTAAGGAATCCATTTGGATGGGATGCGATGAAGCAGCATTATTAACGGATCGTAAATTTGCAGGAGCAGATGTTGTTGCAACCTCTTATACCCTTTCACAAGGTATTAAAGCCATGGGAGAATTTGATCTAATCATTTGTGGGAAACAAACCACCGATGGAGATACGGCTCAAGTCGGGCCAGAAATTGCGGAATGTTTACGCATTCCCCACATCGCTTATGTCGATAAAATTATTGAAGTCAAAGAAAAATCCATGGTCGTATCCATCAGTATGGATAAAACCGTTGAGATTTGGGAAATTCAATTTCCTTGTCTCATTACCGTCGATAAAGGAATTTTCACTCCACGACTTCCCTCATATAAGAGAAGTCTTGAGTTCGCAAACCAACCTATTCGCCAACTCACGATTCAAGATATGATTGATTCGGATGCAACTCATTATGGATTAATGGGTTCTCCAACCCAAGTTGAACGGATGTTTCCTCCAACAAAAAACACTGAAAAAGTGATGTGGGAACAAGAAGATTTGGCACAAATCATGGCAAGTAAACTCCGTGACTTGAAGTTGTTATAGGTGGCACCATGGGAAAACTAGTGATTCATAAAGAAAAATTAAATCCAGAAGTGATTGCACAACTACTCAAAGTCTGTCCTTTTGGAGCAATTGAATATAATGATGATTTATACATCAATTCGGCTTGCCGGATGTGTAAATTATGCGTGAAACGTGGACCTCAAGGAGCTATCACTTTTGAAGAAGAGAATGTTCCTGGTATTGATAAAAATGTTTGGAGAGGTATTGCTGTTTTCATGGAACATGATGGCCATGAAATCCATCCTGTCAGTTTCGAACTGATTGGAAAAGCGAAAGAACTCGCAAAAGTGACACATCACTCCGTCATGGCAATCCTTATGTGTCAAGATGCAAGTGCTTTTGAACAAGAAATCTTATCTTATGGCGTTGATGAACTCTATATTTATGAACATTCAGAACTCTATCATTTCAATGTTGAAAAGTATACCAATTGTATGGAAGATTTCATCAAGCGCATTAAACCCTCAGTCGTCCTATATGGAGGGACTTCCACTGGAAGAAGTTTTGCGCCAAGAGTCGCTGCTCGCTTTCATACTGGCTTGACAGCAGACTGCACCATTCTAGGAATGAAAGAAAACACTGATCTCATCCAAAATCGGCCTGCTTTTGGGGGCAATATCATGGCTTCCATTGTATGTCCCAACACGAGACCGCAAATGGCAACCGTTCGTTATAAAATATTTCCAATGCCACAAAAACAAAATCCAACTGGGAAAATCATTCGTATGCCCATTGGCTTTTCACTTAAAGCGAGTGCTACTTTACTCGAAGTAAAGCTAAAAGAAAAAGTAGTGGATATTAGTGAGGCGGAAGTTCTTGTTGCGGTTGGAAGAGCTTTTAAAACCAAAGAAGATTTGGCCTTAGCCGAAGAATTAGCCACCCTCTTAGGAGGTCAACTTGCTTGTACACGACCACTAATTGAATGTGGGCTCATGGATGCAAAAAAACAGATTGGACTCAGTGGAAGAACCGTTGCTCCCAAATTACTAATTACTTTGGGTATTAGTGGAGCCGTGCAATTCACTGCAGGAATGAGAGGGGCTCAAACCATCTTCTCGATTAACCAAGATAAAAGTGCATCGATTTTCGATATTTGTCATTATGGACTCGTTGGGGATGCTTTCAAAATTCTCCCTCAACTGATAAAAGAAATCAAAGAAATCAAGGGGGTGAATTGATGTATCATAAAATTGGACCAGAAGATATTCGATATCTTCAATCCATTGTTGGAGAAATGGATGTTATTACTCACGATTTTATCAGTGAGGACTACGCCAAAGATGAACTAGGAACCGTCCGAAGTACTCCGGATGTTCTCATCAAGGTTGAATCAGCTATAGAAATTTCCCGAATTATGGCATACGCCAATCAACACTTAATCCCCGTAACCGTTCGCGGAAGTGGAACGGGACTTGTGGGGGCTTGTGTTCCCATTGAACATGGAATATTACTCGATATGACTAAGATGAATCGCATCATTGGTATTGATGAGAAAAATCTTGTTCTTGAAGTAGAACCAGGTGTCCTACTCATGAATATCTATGAATTTGTAGAAAAGAAGGGGTATTTTTATGCTCCTGATCCAGGTGAAAAAACAGCTACCATCGGTGGAAATGTTGCAACCAATGCTGGAGGAATGCGAGCCGTCAAATATGGTGTAACACGTGATTGGGTAAAAGCCATGGAAGTCGTTCTTCCAAGTGGTGAAATCACCCAATTTGGACGGATTGTTGCGAAAAATTCCACCGGATATGCCTTGAAAGATCTTGTGATTGGCTCTGAAGGAACTTTAGCCATTATTACAAAACTCTTCCTTAAACTGATTCCATTGCCAGAAAAAGCCATCAGTTTACTCGTTCCTTTTGAAACAGCAAGAGATGCCATCTTTAGCGTTCCTAAAATATTACAATCAACACTTGCTCCAACAGCGATTGAATTCTTTGATCGAAATACCATCGGCTTTGCCGAAGATTTTTTGGGGAAGAAATTTCCTGAAAGACGATATGATGCTTATATCTTATTAACCTTTGATGGATCAAGCGATGAGGATATTCAAAAGCAATCTCATCGTGCGGCTGAGCTCGCGTTAAATGAACTTGGAGCACTGGATGTCTTAATTGTTGATACCCAAGAACGAAAAGACGATGTTTGGAAAGCTCGTGGAGCCTTCCTTGAAGCCATTAAAGCCTCAACCACTTTAATGGATGAATGTGATGTTGTTGTTCCTCGTGATAAAATTGCGGATTACATTGCCTTTACTCATGATTGCAGTCATAAGTATAATGTTCGCATTCCATCCTTTGGACATGCGGGTGATGGAAATCTTCATATTTACATTTGTAAAGACAACATTGCTGATACGGAATGGAAAAGCTTACTTACTCGTGTGTTCGATGAGATGTACGACAAAGCCAAAGAAATGGGTGGACTCGTTTCTGGAGAACATGGCATTGGTTATGCCAAGAAAGAGTACATGCGTCGCATTCTTGGAGATACGCAAATCGAAATTATGCGAGGTATTAAAAAAGTATTCGATCCCAATGCGATTTTAAATCCCGGGAAAGTGATTTAGGGTTAAACCGCCATTTAAAAAAGTCAATGTCAAAATATTACGATTTTTGTCTGGTTCATTTAATAATTTTTGTTAGTTTGTTTGTATTATTAAAGAGTATCACAAAAAAATTGTAAACGTTTTTAATTAATATTGACTTTTTTGAACAAATGGTTTAAAATATATTCGGATTTAAGTATTTAAATCTGCATAAAAAATACAATAATATTGAAAGAATTGAGGAGGTTTCAATGTTAACTAAAACAAGAAAATGGTTAATTGTCTTGGTTTTTGCATTTGCTGCAATTTTCCTTGCTGCATGTAAACCAGAACCAGAGCCAGAACCTATCGCTCCAACATCACTCGAAGTGTTTGCAGACACTTTCATTGGTGAAAACGGAGTCTTATTAGGTGGCGATCCAATGGAATTAAGCGTTGAAGTAGTCCCTGCAGATGCAGTGAAAACAGTTACTTGGTCTTCAAAAGATACATCGATTGCAACTGTTGATCAAGATGGTAAAGTAACTGGTCACAAAGGTGGAACAACCACCATTACTGCAACTTCGACTATGAACCCAGCAGTTAAAAACAAAATCGAAATAAAAGTTTATGAAGATACTGATGAAGCAAAAGTCCTTTTTAATGCAATGCAATATATTAAGCAAAATACACCTGCATATGTTGCTGAGACTTTCACTTTCCCAGTATATCCAAACGAATTAATCGATGCTGATTATTATGATGTCGACGATAATGTCCTTGCGTGGGATCGTTATAATTATGATTATGTTGCCGATTCAATTGAAACAATCAAATGCGTTTTAACATACGATGATGATACAACAATTGAGTTTCAACTAACACTTAAAATTGTTGATGATGTTGATGTGAACGAATTCACAGCAATTGAAGCTGCAAAAGCAGAACTCGCAGAATACCTAGCAGAAGCTGATGTTACTGATGACATCATTCTTCCAACCACTTTGGTTGAAGCTTATGCACTCAATGGTTCTACTGATACTTTTGGTAAAGATGTTGTCATTTCTTGGACATCATCTATGACAACCGTCATGAAAGTGAATGATGCTTATGTCGATGGTGAAATAGTTCGTACCGCTGTTGAATATAAGAGACCATCTGATGATACAGATGTTACCTTAGAAGCTTATTATGTTTGCGGTGGCGTTACTGGTGTTACTAGACATAACATGGTAGCCAAAGGTTACACACAAGCAGAAAAAATGGAATACATGATTGCTAATGAATTGCCAGCAGCAACCATTACCTTAAACGGTGAAAATGTAACACTTCCTGTTATTAGTGCTAAGTTTGGTGCTACCATTTCTTGGGCATCTAGTAATGAAACTGCATTATCCGTAAGAGGTAAAATGGATCCATATCTAGCAACTCAAACCGTCGTAACATTAACTGGTACGATTACTTATGTTGGAAATGCTGAAGATAAGAACTTTACTGAAACTTATGAAATCACAGTTACAGTTAATCCTGCAACCAGCGATCTTCAAAGAGTTATGTTTGACTTAAGCAATAAGTTTGAAGCTGAAACATTCCCAAGTTACTTCCCATATGGTCTAAAAGATCGTGATGGCGGAAACGTGATTCCTCTTCCAGCCACTATTGGTGGAGATGGAACTTATAAAGATACTGCCATTACGTGGACTTGTCCAGAAGTTGGATTATTTGATGGATCATGGACACTTCTAAAACAATATTTACGTTATCACCAAGTTCAAATGACTTATGCAGTGACCATTGGTGCTGAAACAGCTACAGCAGAAGTTGGTGTCAATGTCGGTGTCGCTGAACTTCAAAACACTCTCTATGTGGGTGGACGTTTCAACGTGCGTAGTGGTGTCACCAATCCTACTCAACCATATGATGAATTACATCAATTCTCACAAGACGATCTAGCTTCAGGTGATCCTGCCAATGATGCCAGCACTACAATGACATGGTCTGGTTATACATACTATGTTGATGTGACTGATTCAGTTACTGGTGTAGTCACTCGTTATCAATATTTTGGAAATGCTTCTTACACATTTGTTATTAATGAAGGTGTTGATGGTGGTGTTACCGTTGATGAAAATGGTGAAATGACTCTATTCAACTCTGCAGTTAAAGTAAGATCAGTCAATGGTGTTAACATTCATGCCAACTATCAAGGTGGATTATTTATTAATAATACTAGTAAAGATATCAAGATGCCATTAACATACTTGAACTACAAGGGAAGTACTAGATCCGTTGACGTCAATGGAACGACATTAATTCGTGAATGTGCATTCGCGATTAGTGCCTGGAGATTTGCCTTTGTCGCTGATGCTACAGCAAAAGTAGTTGTTGGATTTGGTCCAACATACATTGAACCATCTCTTATTGCTATTCATGATGCTGATGGTGATGGCGTCTATACGTTGCCAGATCATTTAGTAATTCCTGCTGGTGGGTTTGCATGGGATCCAATGACCAGCCAAGACAAGATTGCTCTTGCTAGTATCTTCTCTGTTGCTGGCACTCAATTGACTTTCTTACAATTTGATGCTAAACCAAGAAGCTAATAATGATTAATCACATGTCCCATACCTAAACGTATGGGGCATTTTTATATTTATTTAAAGGTTCAAAGTCTTTTTTTTGTTTCCTTTCGTTTGACAATTCCCCAATTTTTGGTTATAATAAACCAAGGTGATTTTATGGTAATCCTCATTGTGGGTGACGTTTTTTCAAAATTAGGACGTGAAAGTTTCGAGCGCAATTTAAAAAGAATTCGTGAGCAACACAAAGTCAATTTTATCATCGTAAATGGTGAAAATACTTCTCATGGGCGGGGTCTCAATGAGAAGCATTTTAAGTGGTTTTTGTCTCTCGGAGTTCATGTCGTCACGTTAGGAAATCATTCATACCATAATAAGGCCATTCTCGAATTTATTGAATCAACCCCTAATTTAGTACGACCTTATAATTTTCCTGAAAAAGCCCCAGGTAGAGGATATACTACTATTAATTACAATGGACTAAAAATCACGGTATTTCAAATGATTGGAACGGTATTTATGGGGGAAGGAAATGCTTCTCCTTTCGAGAAAACAGAAGAACTCTTAAAACAAGTACCGAGTGATCTTTATATTTGTGATTTTCATGCGGAAGCGACTAGCGAAAAAGTTGCTTATGCTCATTATTTTGATGGCCGTGTTCAGATTATTTTTGGCACACATACGCATGTACCAACAGCAGATGCACGACTTCTTCCAAAAGGCTCCGCTTATATCACCGATGTTGGAATGACAGGTCCCCTTGATGGGATTATAGGCATGAAAAAAGAAATCATCATCAATCGTTATTTACATCAAACAAAGGATGTTTTTACCCCCGAGAATGATGGAAAAAGTCGGTTTAATGCGATTTTAGTTGAGGTAGATGATAAAACACTTTGCCCCATCCATATAAAAAGCATCCAAGCAATTGAATAGGAAGGCTGATGTTTATGCAAATCGAATTACCATTTATTGAAACGAAACGATTAATTTTACGCGAAATTACTCCTGAAGATGCTCGGGATATGTATGAATATGCAAAATTACCTACAATCGGGCCTGTGGCTGGATGGGAACCTCATCAT
>JAQVOS010000034.1 GCA_028702495.1 Bacilli bacterium | reverse complement strand
GCCATCGAAATAATATCTGATGTAATAACTTTGTCAATATCTCCCTTTAAAAGCTGATCAATAAAGAATTTATCAATCTTTAAATATTGAATATTCAAATCACGTTCACGAGCAAGGGATGAATATCCTTTCCCAAAGTCATCAATTGCGATTTGAAAACCTGCTTTTTGAAGTTTACTTAAAATCCCATTGACCACTTCAAAACTGTGAATAAATACAGTCTCAGTCAGTTCAATCCCAATGAGTCGTGGATTAACACCTTCTACTTCTACCATCTCAAAAAGTGAGGAAACAAAGTCGTGACGAAGCAATTGAATAATCGAAACGTTAATGGATATATACACATCATTGAAACCCTTTTTCCCAAGTTCCTTCAAAAAGCGAAAGGCTTGAAGAATTATTTTCTTTCCTAACGAATTAATGATTTTTGTTTTCTCTGCAATAGGAATAAACTCATTGGGTGAGATAGCTCCTTCTTTCGGAGTGTTGAGTCGCGCAAGCGCCTCAAAACCATTAATTTTTTGTGTTTTAGAATCAACGATCGGCTGAAAGACTAAATACAATCCACCATCATCTTTTTCTTGAGCACATTTCATCATTTCATCGTCAATATACTTCTCGCGATCTATTTGTTTTTGTAAATTTTTGTCAAAGAAATGAGTTTGAAATTCACGATTGGACACTTCTATCGCTCTTTCTGAAGCATTTAGTGCATGCTGTAAAAGACGGTCAATATTGGTTCTATCTTCTTTAGTTATTTCAACAACACCAATTCCCCCACTCACTCGTTCAACAGTAAGAATGCTGGTTAATTTTACTTCAAGTTGACGACAAAAATCCTCTAGATCTTCTCGATTCTGGTAGTTTTTCCAATAAAATGCAAATCGATTTTCATAAGTGCGATAGATTTGACGACTGTAAGTTTGGTATTGTGTGAGGACTTCTGATACCTTTAAAATCAAATTTTGCGAATAATGAAACCCATATAAAGCTGTCAAGGCTTGAATCGAGTTTAGGTTAATGCTAATAACAGCTTGATTGATGGCATATTCTTCACGAAAGGAGCAATCAAGATCTTTTTCTAAGGAATTTCGATTCAAGAGTCCCGTCAACGTATCATGCTCATTCTTATATTTTAGCATCGTTTCTGTTGCTTTTCGATCGGTGATATCAATGATAATCCCTTCAAGAGCAATGGCTTGACCTTGATCATTATAAATGGCTTCTCCCAATTCCAATACCCACTTTCGTTCTCGGGAAGCAGTAACAATCTCATACTCGAGATTAATCGGAGTTTTGGACTTCACTGAATAAGAGATTTGTTCCCAAACTGTTTTTCGATATTCAGGAGCAATGATGTTTCGATAAGAAAGATCCTTGTTTCCAATGAAAGCTTCTGATTGGAATCCTGTAAGGTTCAAACACCCTTCAGAGACAAATTCCATGTTATAATCGGGTTTATATTGACATCGAAAAGCAATACCAGGAAGATTCGATAGAAGAATAGATTTACTATGTTCGCTTTGAATGAGTTGTTCTTCAATGTGCTTTCTCTCAGTGATATCTTGGACTAAACAAATGTGATTATATTTCATGTTAGGAGCTAATACAAGTCGCGATACAATGATATGAACCCAAACAATAGATCCATCCGGCCGAATAAATCGCTTATCTAACTCATAGTAATCGATTTTTCCAGCACTTAGTTGATTAAATAATTCCAAATCCGCTTCTAGGTCATCGGGATGAGTGAAATACGCCCATCCTAATTGACGTGCTTCTTCAAAACTACGACCGATAATTTTTTCAAACATCGGATTGATGCGAAAGAAAGGGTTGCTTTCTTCAGCAGTTGGAATTGTATTAAGGAGATTGAAATTCCCATAGGGGATTGGTTGAATATTTCCTCAAATGTAAGTTCTTTTTCATGCAACTGCTGTTTAAGTGAACTTTGGATTTTAATGAGTTCAGCATGAATTTCAATTCGAGCGCGCAAGGAATTAATATGGATGGGCTTTCGAATATAATCAATCGCTCCCAATTGCAATCCCATGATTTCATTATCAATTTCATCATAATTGGTGAGAATAATCACACGGAGTAATGACAACTGTGGCATTTCTTTTATTTTCTTTAGTACTTCAAATCCATTCATCTTTGGCATATTAAAATCAAGAATCATCAAATGAATATCTGGTTGTTCTTGGAGTATATTAAAAGCTTCAAGTCCATCACTTGCCTTATATACTTTATAATTGCTTAACATGTTTTCAATGATGATACGATCTGCTGCTGAATCATCGACAATCAAAATTTTTATCATATATTTTTCTCCTTAAATGGATCCACTTCTTTGTCTTTCTTCAAATGTGTTTCGATTTCTTGAAGTAGTTGCGTAAACATCTCTACAAATATTGGGTACAAATCACGTATTTCTTCTTCATTTACCTCTGATAATACTTTTTGAAACAAGATAGCCTGTTGATACAAGCGTTCTGCACCAATACTACCGCTACTACCTTTGATTTTATGAACGAGTTTACTTGCTTCGTGATAGGCCTTTTGTTCCATTAGCCCTTTAAAATCATTTAGATAGTTTTGATTCTCTTCATGGAAAATTTTTAATACTTCATGATATAAAGCCTGATTATTACCTAAATTTTTCAATCCCTTTTCAAGATTCAAGATGTTGTTTGTCGATAATTGTTCCTGTTCTAAAATGATATCGACAATTGTTGAAAGAAAACGATCAGGATCAAATGGTTTACTAATATAGTAATGCATTCCACAGGCTTCACACTTTTCTTTCACACCCATGATGACATCCGCCGTCATAGCAACAATGGGAACGGTTTTTGATTGTTGACGAATGGCTGTGGAAGCTTCATATCCATTCATGATTGGCATATGCAAATCCATCAAAATGAGGTCAATTTCTCCACGATGTTCTTCAAACGCCTTAACAGCGGCTTCACCATCACCCGCAATGATACAATCTATCTCAACTTGTTTTAGAAGTGATGATGCAATGATTTGATTGGTTTTATTGTCTTCAACGAGAAGCACTTTTACTTTTCTTGTTAGTTTTGGCAATGCTGTTGTTGAAGATTCGTCGAGTTCACTAGAAGTGATGGCTTTTAATTGGAAAATATCCACAATCGCATTGAGAAGTATGGATGGGATGATGGGTTTTTCAAGACCCACATCGATTCCATGGGTTTTTAGTTGATTGAATAAGTCTTCTTTCATCATCGGCATCAGCATAATCACTTTAGGAATTTTCGCAAGATGACGATTGGATTTAAGTTTATCGATAAACTCAAAACCTCCACTAGAAGGGGTTTGATAATCAATGATTAATAAATCGAAGGGTTGCGTAAAAGTGGCATTGGCTGCTTCAATCATTGAATAAGCTCTGGCTTCTGAACTTGTTAATTCACAATGCATCCCCAAAACTCCAAGATAACTATCAATCAAATTCATGCTAGCCCCTGATTTTTCTAAGACAAGGGTTCGTATATTGACAAACTGCTGATTGGAAAGACTAAGTATCCTTTCTTCTTCTTTGGCTATGTCCACTTCAAAAGTGAGAGTCACGATAAAAGTAGTCCCTTGATTGGGGGTGCTGAAAACCTTAATTTGCCCTTTCATCAAATCAACCAAGTTCTTTACAATCGATAAACCCAATCCCGCCCCCCAAAACGACGATTAATACTACTATCTCCTTGTACAAAAGGATTAAAAAGTTTGTTTACTTGTTCTTTCGTCATTCCAATGCCTGTATGATGTTTTTCATGATACACAAATGACACGTGTTTCTACCTATATTATATTCTTTTTTCTTTAGTTTGTGTAGAAAGTAACAAAAAAATACAATATCAAAAGAAGTAGATGCAAAACATCTACTTCTTATGATCGTTTTATTACTTTTTCAAAACTGGAACAAGTTCAATATATCCCCGTTCGCCAATTGGCTCTAATTGAATTCTAGGCTCTCCATGATTCCACTCATATCCCATCGTAGTGGGTTGAAAACGCTCAATTGCTTCTTGAACCTCGTCAATGGCTTCACAATAATCTTCTTCACGAAAGGGTTCACCTTGAAACTTAAGATATGTTGTAGCAGAATGTTCCATCACATCAAAGCCTTCAGGAATGATGACTTTATCATGAATTCCCACTTCAACTCCTTGAACATAAAGGGAAGTTCCTTCTTTAATATACTTATTAGGCAACCACATACTGACAGGTTCTTCTCCTTTTTGAATCATACTTACAAGAACGCCCCAGACATCGCATCCAACTTCTTCACAATAGCCCCAATAATCCGTTGCTTTTTGTCCTCTTTTCACAATTACTTTTCGTTTTGGTTTTTCAAGGACACTGATAAACACATTTTTTACTTCTTTCACTTCCGTTTTCTCCTTTTTCTCATAGATTTTGAAGGGAGTAAATAACCCAATTGGGATGGGATTTTTCGCATATTCATAAGGGTTGGTACCAAACTCTTTATGAAAAGCGCGTTGATAACCATCCACACTGTCATAACCAGCAAGATATGCAACATCAATAATCTTCATGGAAGATCCACGTAGCATTTGAGCTGATTGTGATAAGCGACAGCGACGAATATAATCCGATGGTGTCATATTTAGATGATCTTGAAATAATCGATAGGAATACCATGGAGAATATAACGACACTTTTGCAAGATCCACCCATGTGATTTTTTCACTTAAATGGGATTCAATGTATTCTTGCATTGCTCGAACAGAATCAATCTTCGTCATTTAACCACCTCATGAATCTATTATAACCAATCGCAACATCAAATTCTCGACTTTTTTTGCTATCCTTATTATAAACGAAATGGGGAAGAATTATCAAGTATGCCCTCAAAAAGAGCCGATGAAAGATGAACTAATAGATGAAAAAAAGCAAGTTATTCTACTTGCTTTTAATAAATCCACCTTTGTGAGGGGGATGAGGTGTCATGGTGGAGACAAGGAGGATCGAACTCCCGACCTCTTGAATGCCATTCAAGCGCTCTCCCAGCTGAGCTATGACCCCAGTCATTGATAAGTCTTCTTATCAATGATATTATATCAAATATTTCTAATTTTTCAAGAAAAAATATCATTTTTGGTTATCTATGAAAGATTTAAAATCATGCATAGCATCAAAAAAAGCTCGAATATTTTCTTGCGGAGTGGATAGCGGAATGTCACATCCTGATGAAAGAATAAAATTCGGATATTTTTGACATTGCTTTAGTAAGGCCATGGTTGCCTCATAGACAGATTCTTCCGATCCTTTAAAAAAGTGCTTGGAAGGACTAATATTTCCCATGATGATGTGATGCTTGGGTATAATTTTCAATACTTCTTCAACATCAACAGCATCACCAACATGATAAATATCAGCTTCGACTTGTTTTATGCTAGATAGTAAGGGAAGAATATTCCCACAGTTATGATAAGCAAAGATGAATGAGGTATCACTCACTCTTTTCTTAATTTCTTTAACATAATTCGAAGAAAATTCATCACATAACTGAGGAGATAATAACCCAGCAGCAGGCTCAGCCATGAAAACACCACATGCTCCCGCTTTCTTTAATGCGAGAATATATTCAATGATAAAGGTTTGTATCTTAGATAAAAGCAGATGTAACATCTCGGGTTCATCATAACAATTCATCAATGTATCCATCATTCCCATGAGCCTTGTTGCGAGAGAAAAAGGACCAATAACACCTGCAAAGAGCATTTGATTAGGAAGCATTTCGATGGTTTGTGCGATTCCCTCAATTACGATTCTTGTTCTACCTCTTCCAATGGTTGGAATGGGGAGTGCCATGACATCTTCTTGTGTATGAACAATGGGGGCTACGACATCAGGAACATCCCGAGAATGAAAGCGAATATGTGCCCCAAAAGCTTCTGCTTCGATGGATAAATCCATCATACTAATGAGTGCGCCCACTTCCCACTCTTCTATAATTCGCTTCATGGTCATTGCTTGAAGATGAGAATCATGAAGAATGTCCATTAAAGAATATTCCATTTTTGCAGCCATGGGAAAGAATAAAATGGGAATTGCTTTTTTTGCCTCTAATAATTTTTGTATAAGAAGTTTTTTATTCATTCGCTATCCTCTAATCCCGCCCTTAATAAGGCTAAATAGTTTTCAGTAGGAATGAAGTCGGGAATGCTGTTTCCACTTCCTAGGGCATACCCACCTTCTTTTGTCTTTTGAAGGAGAGCTTTACAGCGCACTTTAACGTCTTGGGGACTTTTATGCATTAAGAAATTCATATCAATTCCTCCCATGATTGCAATGCGATTGTGTAGTTCATCATAGGCTTGTTCAACGGGAACGATATTGTCTTCATATGAATGTTTTCCATCAAAGCCAATCTCATTGACCATGTCATCGATGATATCACGGTAATAGCCGCACGAATGAACAATGGCATATTTTCCCATCTTATGTGCTTTTTCCACAATTTTCTTATACCATGGAAAAACAACTTTCCGAAGAATGGATGGAGAGAGCATGGTTTGGGAATTAAATCCCCAATCATCATTACACAAGATCGCTCCAACACTAGCATAACCCAAGCATCGCTCATAATACTCGAGGGTGATGGCTCCAATTTTTGCAAATATATCACGGAAGAGATCAGGATCATCATAGAGCATATAACATAAATTTTCGTACCCAACAATACCAATTGCATTTTCTAAAATTCCATCAAAACTATAAGGAATGAATTTCATGTTACCCTCAAGATAAGGAGCTAGCTCTTCAAGAAGAGCGTAATTGAGTCGGGTGATATCCGGCCATGGATAAGAATCAAACTGCTCACGACTTCCAATCACTCCTCCCTCATTCAACGATTTTGTTTGGACTCCTTGATGGGATTGTGCTTCACGATAAAAAGCACCTCCTTGAAGCAAAATGGGACAATGATCATATCCAGCATTTCGAAAGGCAAGAATGCGAGTTTGATTTCTTTTAAACTCATTCGATATATCATAGGCATCGCCAACAAGTAGTTTTTCCTTGGTTTCACCCAATATAAACTCAAACATAACCGGTCTTGAAGGAGACTCTCTTTTTAGTACTTTCACCAGTTCATTAAAATCCGGCAACCTTTTGGTGAGTTTCATCTTGATGACCTCTGAAGTAAGAGGGCTCTTGCTAATTCTGCTGCAGATGCTGCATCTGGGGCATATCCATCTGCGTGAATTTCATTCGCATATTCTAGATTGACGGGAGCACCTCCCACCAGAACCTTCACTTGAGAACGTAATCCTGCTTTTTCTAGGGCGAGGATGACTTCTTTTTGTTCAACCATGGTTGTGGCCAAGAGGGCTGATAAACACAATATGTCGGGTGAATGATCCCGTACGGCTTGAAGAATTGTTTCACTCTCGACATCAACTCCTAAATCAATGCATTCAATACCTTGTCCTTCAAACATCATTTTAACCAAATTTTTACCAATGTCATGAAGATCTCCTTTTACCGTACATATGAGGGCTTTCCCAATGAACTTCACACCACTACTTACTAGAATAGGGCGTAAAATTTCAAGACCAGCATTCATTGCCCGAGCGGCAATGAGGACTTCGGGGACAAACACTTCATTACGCTTGAATTTGGCTCCAATGATTTGCATTCCTGTAATCAATCCATTGTCTAAAATATCGCACGCAAGAATTCCTTGAAGAATTGCATTTTGAACCAAGAGACGAACCTCTTTGGCTTTTCCTTGTTGAAGAGAAAGCGAAATATCATTTAAGATCATTAGGATTTTCCTTTCTTTCGTCATAAAAAGATAAATAACGAATAAAATTTTCTTTAAATGAGGACATTCGGTTTAGGTCAACCGTTTGAATAGATTTTGCAATGTTGTCACATTGGAATAGAAGACTTTGATCCTTGGCAACTAAGATGGCTCCCTCACCACTTGCATTTCCAAGAATTAATAGCTTATCTTTTAGAACTTCTGGGATTAATCCCACACGAATTGCTGAAGATTGATTCATATAAAAACCAAATCCTCCAGCAATATAGACTTTTGTAATGTCTGATAAGGCAAGTTGTGCCACTTCGAGAAGGGCAGTGATGCCAGAAATGATGGCACTTTTCGCAAGTTGAAATTCACGGATGTCTTTTTGGGTAATGTAAACTTCATTAGTGAGGTAAAATGCTTGTTGCCTCACGCAATGAGAAAGATGACTCTTGGGATTGGAATTGAGAAGCCCCGATTCATCAATCAGTCCTTCACCTAATAGGATTGCAATGAGATCTACTAATCCACTCCCACAAATCCCTTTGACTTCTTGACCAATATTTATAAAGGATAATTCTTTATCATAACTAACTTGCGTGATTGCACCCGAAAATGCTCCCATTCCTTTTTCAATGTTAGCACCTTCAAAAGCAGGTCCGGCAGCAGTTGAGGCCCCATAAAAACGATTGTTTGCTTTTAGAACGATTTCGCCATTGGTCCCTAAATCAATGAATAACGTCGGCTTCATTTCTTTGAGCAACCCTGCGTATAGACAACCAGCAACGATATCTGAGCCCAAAAATGAGCTAATAGAAGGGAGTAGTAGCACTTTGTTTGCATTGATATTAAGGCTTGTTCCATTGAGTCTTTGATGATCAACAAAAGAAGGCCGATAGGGAGCTTTCCCCATCAAAATCTGATCGACATTCATAAGAAGATGAAGCATCACAGTATTACCACTGATGATTAAATCATCAGGGATGTGAAGTCCTAGAAACGACCTAATAATGTCATTGATTGCTGAAATGATGAGGCAATGCATGGATTGTTGATGTCCTTGTGAACAGGCATGAATCCGTGTTATAACATCGGCTCCGTACGATATTTGTGGATTTAAATAGGACAGCGATGCTAATTGTTCATGGGTTACCCCATCTAGTAAGTAAGCAGCCAAGGTGGTCGTTCCAATATCAATGACAACCCGGTAAGTATGGTGAGCATGAATCTCAATAGGGTTTATCTCGAAAATAGGAGGTTCTTCAAGTCTCACTTCGCAGTCTTCATCAATAATAGTTTGGCAAGCTAAAACCTTTTTACCATTATAAATGAGGCCACATTTTCCACAATGCCCATTTCCTCCACAATTCGCTCGAACAAAAAAGCCATGTTTACGAAGTGTTTCTAAAAGATTACTTCCTATTTGAACCTTTAATATGGTGGTTTTTTTACCTTGATGAATGATTAAATTTTTCATTTTTTAATCCTCGTCGTAAAAAATGGCCGCAAAATAAGTGACAGTATTCACTCCACTATAATATGTTAAACCAACTGTTTTGGATAAAGCAACGACATCAACACCCGCTGATTCTAATGAAATAAAACTATCATGTGGATGACAACATTCCTCATATGGATAAGGACAAGGGTGGCACAACTCACACGCACCAATTCCAAGAATCATACAGTGATTGATCGTCAATTGGTATCTATGGTTCAAAGTTCGTAAAAACTGCACAAGCTGGATTCTACCCTCTTCCATCCCCTCTACGTCAAAGGAATCTTGTAGATGGACAACTTTTGATAGAATCAACATTTTATCATAACTTTGAAGGGTTTTCTTGAGCTCTTCAACAGTACCGCAGCCTGGAGGACATCGCCAATTAGTTCCCCAGCATCCGCAAGTATTTTGTTCACAAGCAGAGCGAACAAAAGGTGAAAACTTAAGAAGTGAAGGTGTGCCTTCTCTTATATCACATCCATAATTTTTAATTTCTTTGATGATTTTTGCGTTCATGGATAACTTCCTTTACTGTATTATAACATATTTTTACCATGAAATGGATGTTTAAATGATTGAATTACAATACCGAGAGTCATTGTTTTCTTTCATCTATTTTTAGGGTATGTTTTGTTGATATTCTTTTTAAGTTTATGATATACTAAATTAAAGGGAATACCCTTAGAAGGAATCGATTATGGGAGAAGAAACTAAAAAAATTATTGAAGAACAAAAACAATCATTTTTGCACTTGATGAAAAACGAAAAAACTCGCTTCATCTTTGTTATCGCACGCATTATTTTGGCATTGCTTTTTATTCTCGGGCTACTTTTACCTGCTCTAAGAGTTGGAACTGTTCATGTATCTATTTCTTTTCTATTAAAATTTTATAATTTGGGATTCATATTTTGGGTTCCATTTATTGTAACAATCCTAGGCTATGCTTTGATGGTTTTAATGAGAAAAGAAAAAATCGCAACAATCATTTTGCTCATTCAAGCATCCCTTCTTTCCACTGCTGTTAGCCTTTGCCTTGAAGAATTTTGGGGTGGCGTTAGAGGTGGTTTGGTCATTACATTTGGTTCCGGTTTTTACATCACCGCCATTCTTCTTGTATGCTTATGGCTTGTATACTTCAATGAAGGCGTTGCATTTAACCTAATCCAAAAATTCTTTGGAAAGAGTGTGAAAGATGACACTGATTATTCTAACTTATATGTGAAAAAAACATCAGACATATATGAAGAAAAGAATATCGTCTTATGTGTGATTCATTCAATCTTTACCTTTGGAGTTTACGGCATTATCTGGTTGTATTCCGTTGCAAAAAAGATCAAATTCCTAAATGAAGGCTCTAAAGATATTATCGGTGAATTTTTACTGATGATTGTAGTTCCGTTTTATATCTTCTTCTGGATTTATAAAGCAGG
The DNA here is from genome assembly GCA_028702495.1 of Bacilli bacterium. Taxonomy (GTDB): domain Bacteria; phylum Bacillota_I; class Bacilli_A; order ML615J-28; family CAG-698; genus JAQVOS01. Next base: position 7,197 of record JAQVOS010000034.1, on the reverse strand, counting down.
GCTTCGTCTTTCAGCAGGTGCAAAGAAGCATGATATTGAAGTAAAAGATAATGGAACACTATATCTCCTTCTTTCTATTTTAGCTTTAGGAATTGTGGCGCTTTCTCTATCGCAGTCGCAACTCAATTTTATTGCGAAAGCGTTGAAGGCAAAAAAAGAGCCAACTGTTGAAGGCATAGTTGCTCTTGAACCTATTACTCAAGAGTCAGTGCCGGAGGAGACGGTTTCTGAAGAATCAGTTCCGGAGGAGACGGTTTCTGAAGAATCAGTTCCTGAAGAACCAATTAATGAGAAACCAGAATAACTAAAAGGAGCTTTCGCTCCTTTTTTACGATACCTAGTAAGTATTTGTGAAAGAAATGATTATGTGATATAATAAATTAGTCATATTATCGAAAGGAATCTATATGAAGAAAATCATTGCAACCAACCAAGCCCCAAAAGCAGTAGGTCCTTATAGTCAAGGAATCCTCATCAACCAAACACTTTATGTATCAGGGCAAATCCCTTATAACCCGCAAACAAATGCTTTAATATCTGCTAGCATCGAAGATCAAACACAACAGGCTTTAGAAAATATTTTAGCAATCGTAAAAGAAGCGGGAATGAAAAAAGAAGATATCGTTCGATGCGGAGTCTTTATGACCAACCTTTCTGACTTTGCAAAAATGAATCAAGTATATGAAGCGTTTTTTGGTTCACACAAACCTGTTCGAGCAGCAGTTGAGGTAAAACGTCTTCCAAAAGATGTTCAAATTGAAATTGATGCAATTGCAGTCATCGAAAAATAGATTGCGAAATGTATTTATTCATGTCGTATTCATCTTGTTATTGACAAATGCTATTGGCAATTATATAATAGATTAAAATTGATAATCCCTTGATGAGAAATAGTAAAAAGGATCATTGCTTATATAGAGACTTAGTGGTTGCTGGAAACTAAGAAGCAGACTTTTGAATCTACCTTTGAGGAGAAGTATAACTTCCGGTATTTACCCGTTATCGTATTTAAAGTGAGGCTTTTGTCTAACGAGGGTGGTACCGCGGAATATTTCGTCCCTAATTTATTAGGGACTTTTTCATATAAAAATATTGGAGGAAAATATGATTGATATCAAATTAATTAGAACCAACCCTGAAGTAGTAAGGGTAAATATCCGTAAAAAATTTCAGGATGAAAAATTGCCACTTGTGGATGAAGTCATCACACTTGATGAGAAAATGAGAGTTTTAAAACAAGAAAGTGAGTTTTTACGAAGTGAACGCAATCGAATTTCGACCGAAATCGGTGTATTGATGCGACATAAGAAAATTGATGAAGCCAATCAATGTAGAAAAGATGTCATCGTAATGAATGAAACAATCTCTAAAAATGATGTTCTTGAAGATGAATTGGCAGCAAAAATTAAAAACATTATGATGAGGATTCCAAACATCATCGATGATACTGTTCCCATTGGAAGAGATGATAGTAAGAACGTTGAATTAGAGCGATTTTTAGAGCCTAAAACTCCTTCTTTTGAAATCCCTTATCATCTAGACATCCTTGAGAAACTCTCAGGCATTGATTTGGATAATGCTCGTAAAGTAGCAGGCAATGGCTTCTATTATTTAATGGGTAATGTGGCACGTCTTCATTCTGCCATTCTTACTTATGCTCGTGATTTCATGATTAATAAAGGGTTTATTTATTGCATTCCTCCCTTCATGATTAGAAGTAATGTGGTTACTGGGGTCATGAGTTTCGCTGAAATGGATGCTATGATGTATAAGATTGAAGGTGAAGACCTTTATTTAATTGGAACGAGTGAACATTCGATGATTGGTAAATTCATTGATACCATCCTATTAAAGGAAAATCTACCTTATACATACACAAGTTATTCTCCTTGTTTCAGAAAAGAAAAAGGAGCTCACGGTATTGAAGAACGAGGAATTTATCGAATTCATCAGTTTGAAAAACAAGAAATGATTGTTGTTTGTGAACCTGAAGATTCAAAAGATTGGTTTTCAAAACTCTATCGTTATACTGTGGAATTATTCACAAGTATGGAAATTCCTGTTCGTACTCTTGAATGCTGCAGTGGTGACTTAGCTGATTTAAAAGTTAAAAGCGTGGATGTGGAGGCTTGGAGTCCAAGACAACAAAAGTATTTTGAAGTGGGAAGTTGCTCTAATTTAGGAGATGCTCAAGCACGTCGCTTGAACATTCGAATTCGAGGAGTAAATAGCAATTATTTTGCTCATACTCTCAACAATACTGTTGTCGCTCCACCGAGAATGCTGATTGCATTTTTTGAAAATCATTTAAACGCAGATGGTAGTGTAAATATACCTTCAGTTTTAAGACCCTATATGGGGGGCATGAGCACGATAGACATTAAAGAATAGTAACTAGAATTATTTTAGTTTATCGATATAAAAAAGCAGCAACAATTGGTAAGATATCAATTGTTGTTGCTTTTTTATTTGATTTGAAGATTAGGGGGGTTTTACTATTTTATCTGGATTTTTTTAACATCATAGCCTAGATTTTTAATTGTATTTTCTATTTGATCAATCGATATGATGTTTTCATTAAAATCTAGTTTCACTTTGCTGGCATTAAACATAATATTAACACTGTCTTTATCCACTCCGTTTAAAGATTTTAATGCTTTGTCTATTTTAATTGAGCAGGAGGGACAGGTAAGTGTTTCTAACTGAAGCATTGCTTTTAACATTTTTCTTATTCCTTTCTTATTTTTTTCTTTGTTTTCATTTTATAATTTAACAATCTCATTCCATTTAGGATGACTAGTAAAATACTTGCTTCATGTACGAGCATTCCTATTGACATCATTCTTTCTGAGAAATGAAAGAAACGATTCAAAAAAATGGTAATTAGCAACCCCAACACAATGGCTAGAGCAATAAAAATATTCTGGCGCATATTTTTTACAATGGCTTTTGATAACCCGATGGCATGAGGAAGATGATTCAAGTTTGAATTCATTAATACAACATCACTTGTTTCAATGGCAACATCAGTTCCTCCTCCCATGGCTATCCCAATATTGGCCAAAGCCAGTGAGGGACTATCGTTCACTCCATCCCCAACAAAAGCTACTATTTGGCCATGATCTTTCAAATCTACAATATAATGAGACTTATCCTCTGGTAGCATGTTGCCATGAGCTTCGGTCAAACCAAGTGTTGACGACACTAAGTTGACAGTTTCTTGATGATCCCCAGACAATAAAATTAATCTTTTAATACCCAATCTTTTTAGTTCATTTAAATCGTCTTGTATATTTACTCTAATTTGATCTCTTAATCCGATTGAAATCTTTATTTCATTATCAAGAGCAACCATTACGATAGAATTACCTTTATTTTCAAAACTCCTAAGGTCTTCTTGGATGGTTGGACTGATGAACATTTTTTCTTGCTCCATTAGTTTAGTGTTACCAATGACAATTTTCTTATCATTTATATAGGCAATGATTCCTCCACCCTTCACGACGGTTGTGTTATCGACTGGGTAGGCTTTTACCTCTCCAATATATTCAACGATGGCTTTTGCCAAAGGGTGGTCTGACTCTTTCTCAATACTTGATAAATAACTAAGGACCTCTTCTGACTCACTCGTGTAAAACTTTGTATCGGCAACTTTAGGATGACCAATGGTTAGTGTGCCAGTCTTATCAAATACTATTGTCTCTACTTTACTTAAATCACTGATTACTTCGCTTCCTTTAAAAAGAATCCCATGGCGAGCACCATTACCAATTCCTGCAACATTTGATACGGGAACTCCAATGACTAAAGCTCCTGGACAGCCCAAAACTAAAATGGTGATACCAATGGATATATCCCAAAGGATAAGGCCAATAATTAAGGCGAAAACGAGGACAATCGGCGTATATAATTTGGCAAATTTATCAATGAATTTTTCAGCAACTGATTTTGAATCTTGGGCTTCTTCAACCAATTCAATAATCTTACCAAAAGTGGTGTCTTCTCCTACTTTTTCCGCTTCGATCTGAAGCGTTCCGTTTTCTAAAATAGTTCCTGCATAAGCATAAGAGCCCATGCTTTTATGAACGGGAGTTGCTTCTCCCGTAATGCTTGCTTCATTGATATACCCATCACCACTCAGAACTCTTCCATCAACAGGAACTTTCGCCCCCGTTTTAACCAATAGAATATCCCCAACATTCACTTCTTCTACGGCTACTTCTACATATTCTTCATGATCCATTAATTTTAGGGCAGATTGGGGAGCCATTTCAGTTAGTTCTTTAATGGCTTTGCGAGTCTTATTCAAAGTTCTTTGTTCTAAAAAAGCACCGAATAAGAATAGAAAAGTAACGATGGCTGATTCTTCATAATTTTTTAAAACAAAGGCACCAATGACCGCTATTGTCACTAAAAAGTCGATACTAACTACTTTGATTCTTAATGCTTGATAAGCCTGTAAAGCAATAGGAATGACCCCAACGATGGAAGCAGCAATAAGAAACCGCTGTGATAGGAAATCATTGTGAAAAATTAAATCACTAATGAAAGCCACTACAATTAGAATAGCACTAAGAAGGGTTACAAGATTTTTTCTTTTAAATATCAATGCTTGCATGAGTGGGCCTTTATGAATAATATGCTTTATCTAATTCTTCTAGCGCGTTATACACAGCTTCATAGGTTTCACATACATCATTGGGAACTGAATAATGATGGGTGATATTCCTTAAGTCGTTCCATTCCTGATCGAGATTGGGTTTTATACTTCCCGCTTTTTTGACCTTATCGACAATGAGATCAAACAGTCTTCTTACCTCGCGGAATTCTGGATGATGAGGTCCATGAACCCGATCAACAATCGGAATATACTTTGCCAATAATTTCAAGTGATTTTTAGAAATTTCATGAAAAGATTCTGGTCGTGTCATAACAACACCTGCTTTCTTAATTGTTATATATTTTTTACATTTCACATGATTATCTATGCTTATTATACCAAATATTCATACAATCTTGATGCAATATACTTTTCTAATTTAGGATATCCTAAAGACATTGGTTTTAATAATGAAGACTATCGATTTATATTGATAAAAAATACTCATATTGGCTGGATACTATAAGCATAAGGCTTTGGGAAAAGAAAAACTTTAATACTTTTTTGTATCAAAGTCAACATTTTTATATGTTAAAGTAGAAAGATTTAATACAATTTAGCACCCTCCATTTATATTCTTTTAGCAATTTTCAGTGCAATAAAAAACTTATCTAAATTATGATTAGCGTTATGTAGACCACCAACTTCATACTTTTCTTCAGAAAGAACATCCCCGGTGACTATAAATGAATATAAATCTAGATCATGGAAGTCACATACTGATTGAACACCAGCAATTTCCATTTCAACTGCGATACAACCTTCCTCTTTCCTTTTTGCCATTTGTCCTTAAGTATCTGATATTGTTATCTATAGCTGTATCGCTAATTCCAATGATAATTATTAGTTCAGCCTTTGTTATATTAGGATTATGTCTCATTTCAGATAGAATTTTCTCTCTTGTGGAATTTAGGCCGCGTTTTCTTGTTACTTCTCCATTATTACCAACTTTGTTACCAATTTTTCTATTTGCATTAAATGGTATAGTAACAACTATAGAATTGTCCCGAAACTCAAAAGCTTTCTTTGAATAATACTCAATGATTTTTGGAACTCCTCTTCCTGATTTATCACTAATTCTTAATTGAACAAAAATATCAGATAATTTTTCATTAACAGGAACTGATTCACCTAGATAAAATCCTTCTATTGTTTGTGCCGGCGCGATAGTTCCTCTAGAAAGAATTTCAATTCTATTTGAAAATATAGTAATCATAGGTTCGTTACCATCAACCCACTTATTATGCAAAATAGCATTTACAATATCTTCATTGAAAGACTTAATATCAAATAAAAAGGTTTCATGTCTTTTTTCTTTTCTGTTTGTCTCATCAGACTGAACAATATTGATAACATCGCCATAATCAATTAATTTTTTTAATGAATATAACAAACAATCAAAACCAAACTCTTTTATTGAATATAAATTTGATCCTTTTGTTTCTCCTTCAAAAATAGATACCCTTAAAGGAAGTTGAGAATTATCAGAAAGAATCTGAGCCATAATACTATACTCACCATCTTTAGTCAACAAGTGTAGGTTCTTTTTGAAAGTCTCTTGCTTAATACCGACTCCTTTACTACCATAATACATAAAGAGTTTTTCAAATGTTAGGTCTTGGTATTTTGAAGGCGTATTAACAATAGTTGGATAACCGTTTTTTAAAACTTTGAAAAGTTCCTTTTCCTTTTTAGGATTATTCTCCATTGTATCTTTAGAAGAGCCAACTCCTATAAATCTAGTTTTATCGAATGATGTCGGTATATCCCTTGCTGCTTCAATAACTAGAACAACTACCCTTCTACCTTCAATTGAGTCTTCAATAAAATCAAATTTAATTTTAGGGTTAAGATTCCTATTCAAATAATTTTGATAAGGTTCGTGCTTATAATCTTGATATTGGTCAAAGTTTGTTCCTACAATTTCATGAGTCTCATCATTAATTCCCCAGACAAAATATCCGTAATCTTTACCAAATAAAGCTGCTGCATTTGATAAAGCTGAAACATATTCACCTAATGTAACTGGTTGAAACCAATTTTCCTTAAATTCAAACCATTCTCTCTCTTTTGAAAATTGAAGTAATTCATTTAAGATTTTTTTAGCACCATTCAATGCAAATCGTGTATGATAAACCCAATTATTTTTTATTAACCTGATACCATAATCCTGATAATAAACGAAAAGAGAGCTGAATCTCCGAGTTCAACCCTCGCCGTTATGAAATAAAGATTCGATACATGTCTACTTTATCTTGACTAGTGCAAATCAAGTATCGAACCTATGCTTTATCAAATGGTGGAATAGAGGGGAGTCGAACCCCTGTCCAAACAATGATCAGCATTGTTTTCTACATGTTTAGTTTATTTTCCTGATTTCATCTATTGATAGGTAACAAACAAGCTATCGTAGACTAGTTACTATTTCTCGAAATCATATTCGTAACCCTCTATGACTTCATCCCCCAATTGCTGTCCTCATTTTAAGAAACTTTGAGAGTCAGTTTCTTAATGAGGGCTTTGCTTAAGCAGCGAAA
>JAQVOS010000033.1 GCA_028702495.1 Bacilli bacterium | reverse complement strand
TATGTTGCCTTTTGTAATTAAATATTGGAATTGAATATTAATAAGTAATCCAAATAAAGCTAATGTGGGAAAAATCAAAAACTCCTTTTTTTACTCTTTTCAAAAAAGGAGTTTGTCAACAGGCTGATGTGCCTTATGGCACATTTTTTTGACTTTAATGGTTGTGTATGGTATAGTAAGGATGTATTCAGACAATCGAGCGCATTCCATGCGTTAGGAAAGTCCTTGCTAGCACAGCTGTGATGCTGTAGTGATTATGCCTAATGATAAATTAGGGCACCAAGGGATTGGTGACGGCGAGAACTAAACCTTTATTCATATAAAGGTTGAGTCTTATAAAGTGCCACAGAGACGAAGCTTTCAGGTGACTGAAAGAGTGCAACGGGTAAACCCCATAAGCTAGAAACCCAAATTTTGGTAGGGGAGTTCCAAATAATAATTAAGAATTTATTTGGAATGGTGATGTAGTTCATTTATGTCACTAAGATAAATGATTGTCCCTTCGCAAGAAGGACAAAACGAGGCTTACGAATACATTATCCATTTGAGGTATCCTATGATTAAAACAAGTCAATATGTCATCAGTGCGGTTTCAAAAGAACAATATCCTAATCAATATCAATTTCCTGAATTTGTGTTTATTGGTCGAAGCAATGTGGGAAAAAGCAGTTTGATTAATGGCTTAACAAACCGCAAACTGCTTGCCCGAACATCTGCAACCCCAGGGAAAACCAATACTGTCAATTTTTACTTGATAAATGGGGATCGTTATTTTGTCGATCTTCCTGGCTATGGATATGCAGTACGTAGTTTACAAAAGCGTTTTAATTATGGTGGATACATCGAAGAATACTTGAAAACAAATGAGAACCAAAAAACAGCATTTTTATTGGTAGATACCAAAGTGGGACCCACGGATGATGATGTCTTAATGTATGACTATCTTCTTCATCTGCAAGTTTCAGTGATGGTGATTGCCACCAAAGCCGATAAAATCGGGAAAACTCATCTAGCAAAAGCAAAGAAAGTGATTGAAATGCGTCTTCCTGGATCACAAATCATCATGACCTCAATGGCTACCAAACAAGGTATTGAAGAGATGCTTACTTTCATTTTTAAATAGGGCCCTAGGTCCTTTTTTTATTGCATGATGAGTCAATAAAAGGTATAATAATACTAAGGAGCAACCTATGAAACTAGAAGAACAAACGAAAAAAACTAATATCATATTTAAAGGGCGCGTGATTCAATTGAATCATGATGAAGTGATTTTACCCAATGGCGAAATTGGATGGCGCGAAGTCGTTCATCATCGAGGGGGAGTGGCAATTCTTGCAATCCATGAAGATAACATTCTTCTCGTCAAGCAATACCGCTATCCTTATCATGAAGTGCTGTATGAATGTCCTGCGGGTAAACTGGAAGTAGAGGAAACTCCAGAGGTCACTGGAAAAAGAGAATTACGGGAAGAAACAGGAGCAATCGCATTAAAACTACATTCGTTGGGTAAGATGTATCCTAGCCCTGGGTATACGGATGAAGTCATTTATCTCTATTATACGACCGATTTTAGCATGACTAACGCGTCTTTGGATCCTGATGAGTTTTTACAAGTTGAAAAAATACCTTTTAAAGAGGCGCTACACTGGGCTCAAATAGGGAAGATCGTTGATGCCAAAACGATTATCTTGCTTTACCGCTATCTTGATGTTGCAAAGATGTCAGTGTAACTATTTTTTTTCGTGATTTGATTTTTTAAGCAAAATTTGATATAATATATTACAGTTTAGGTGAATGCACATGAAAAAGAAATTATCACCCTACATGATCATGATTATCGGGTTTGTTGCTGTCATTTTGATAGGAACTGGCCTATTATTACTACCCTTTGCAACAAAAGAAGGGATTACTCTATCCTTTATTGATGCCATTTTTACCGCAACCAGTGCTGTTTGTGTCACTGGTCTCGTATCGGTTTCAAGTATTGCAAGTGTATACACCGTTTTTGGTAAAATTGTAATTGCTCTTTTGATTGAAATAGGTGGACTTGGTTTTATTACCATTGTCATCTTCATTTTTAGTGTCTTGGGAATTAAGATTGGAATGGCGGATCGTTTCTTAGTTAAAGAATCTTTGAATCAAAACTCGCTAAAAGGGATGGTTCGACTGGTGAGAACGACCATATTCATTACACTGGTTGTACAAACAGCAGGAGCCATCATAAATTTTATCGTCTTCATTCAAGATTATCCTTTTTGGGATGCCATTGGTATCAGCGTATTTCATTCCATATCTGCTTTTAATAATGCTGGGTTTGATTTATTAGGATCAAGTTCTCTAATCTCCTATACAGATAATGTGTTATTGAATTTAAATACCATGGCCCTTGTTATCTTGGGCGGTATTGGATTCATCGTAATTTATGATGTCTTAAAAAATCGTCAATGGAATGAATTATCGATTCACTCCCAAATTGTTTTAAAAACGTCCGCATTTTTGATCATTCTTGGTGCCATCGCGCTCAAACTGTTTGAAGGTGCTAATATTGGTTGGCTCGAAGCTTTCTTTAATAGTGTTACTGCTCGAACTGCTGGATTTTCGACGATTAATTTTGATTTCTTATCAAACTCGTCACTGTTAATCATCATGATTCTGATGTATATTGGTGCTTCACCTTCTTCAGCGGGAGGTGGAATCAAAACAACCACATTTTATACAATCTTTAAATATATTTTTTCATTTGCACGTCATAAAGTCCCCTTAACACACCATCGAAAAATTGCAAATTCGAGTATTTCAAAAGCGATTGTGCTCGTTGTTTTCTCCCTTAGTTATATTTTTATGGCTATTCTACTCGTTAACGCCATTGAAGCTAAACACTTTATAGAAACATCGAATCAACATCATTTCTTTACACAAGTGGTGTTTGAAGTTTTTTCTGCCTTTGGTACCGTCGGGAATTCGATGGGGATTACCAAAGGATTATCAGGTGCTAGTAAATTGGTCATCTGTCTAACCATGTTATTAGGAAGAATCGGCCCCATCACTGTCATTACGGCTTTTGGTCGCAATGTAAATGTTGAAAATGTTCATGGAATTAAATACATCGATGAAAGAATTATCATCGGATAGGAGTATGATATGAAAAAATCATTTTGTGTAATTGGCTTAGGCCGATTTGGTTTAAAACTTGTGGAAGAACTCAGTAAAGCCAAAGTGGATGTCATGGCTATTGATATTCAAGAAGAAAATATCATAAAAGCTGGAGAATTTATTGAAAACGCCTATGTTTGTGACACCACGAACGAAGCAGCCTTAAAGGAATTAGGGGTTAATAATGTTGATCACGCGATTGTAGCCTTTGGTTCGAATTTGCAGAACACGATTATTACCACCATCATCTTAAAAGAATTAGGAGTTCCTAAAATAACAGTACGTGTTGATGATGATTTTTATATTCCTGTTATTAAAAAAATTGGGGCAACCGATGTTGTTTCTCCACAAAAAATTGCTGGAATTCGGTTAGCAAACAAAGTGTTGAGCGATAGTTTTGTTGATTTCTTCAATATTGATCAAGAATTTTCAGTGATTGAGATTGCTGTTCGTCCCGATATTGAAGCTAAAAACATTCAAGAGCTCAATCCACGTAATAATTACGGGGTCAACGTTCTTTTAATCCGTCGAGATAAGAACTCTTTTTCGCCAACAGGAATCGATGATATTTGTCCTAATGACCACTTATTTGTCTTTGGAACGATTGCAAAAGTGTCAAAATTTGAACACTTGATTAATACCGTGAAAGAATAAATAAGGTTATAAAACAATTGACTAAAGACCATATTTAGTGTATAATATTCATGTTGTATGTGGAGTAATAATGATGAAATGGGCACTCTCTCAACTATATAAAAATAATGGTAAACCCTTTACCTTTGAAACAACATTTGACTTCTCACAAGACATCGCATCAATTGACGACATTCTTGCATTATCAGAAGTAAAGGTGAGTGGAACGGGAAGACATCTCTACGGTGAACGATTCATGTTTGAATTACACATTCAAGCAATGATGACTTTAGAATGTGCTGTTACCCTTGATCCTATCCCTTATGAAATTGACCTCAATGTCACAGAAATCTTTGATCGTGAAGATGATGGTCAAGCCAATCTCATTGAAGGTAATACCATTGATTTGTATCAAGTTGTTTGGGAAAATGTCTATCTTGAAAAGCCCATGAGAATTACAAAATTTGATTCTCCCAATACACAATCAAAATAGGAGAGGTGAACTCACATGGCAATTGTCCCACAAAGACGTACGGGTAAAACAAGAAAACGTCGTCGTCGCAGTCATTTAGCCCTTGATGTTCCTGGCATGATGGCTTGTCCTAACTGTGGTGAAATGAAACTTTCTCACAACATTTGTCCTGCTTGCGGTTATTACGATGGTAAACAAGTAATAACAATCAAACAAAAAGCAGAAGTTGAAGAAGAAGTAAAACAAACCAAAAAGGATACAAAAGCTAATACTGTTCCAGCTGAAGTAAAGAGTGCAAAGAAACCTGCCAAAAAAGTCGAAGCAACTGATGCTGTTGGTACAAAGAAACAAACTAGAAGACCAACAAAAACAACTTCGCAAGCATAAAACTCATTTTATGCTCTTAAGAAAACGCTCAATCGTAGCGTTTTTTTTATGCTTTTAAAATATCATCAAAAATAATGCAAAAATTTTATCAAAAAGACTTGCATTATTTTTTTCATCATGTTATACTAAATGTGGGTAAAAATGGGAAAAAGTGGGAAGAAGGTGAGCGTATGTTCATTGGAGAGTACAATTATAACCTTGATGAAAAGGGACGATTAGTCATTCCGAGTAATTTTAAGGAACTGATTAGTGCAAAAGTAATCATCGCTCGTGGGTTAGAAAAATGCCTATATGTATATTCTCTTCCAGAATGGGAAAAATTAACGACCAAACTCACTGAGTTGTCTTTTACCAAAAAACATAACCGTGAATTTACACGCGTTTTTTTATCTGGTGCTTATGAAAATGAAGTGGATAATAAAGGACGAATTCACATTGATTCTCCTTTGCTCCTACATGCTGATTTGAAAAAAGAATGCGTCATTATTGGAGCAGGAACGCGAATTGAAATATGGTCGAAAGAAAGTTGGACCACATATCTTCATGATCATCAAGACATAATCGAAGAAATTAGTGAGGAGTTGGATTTATAATGGAACCTTACAAACATATTCCTGTCTTACTCAATGAAGTGATTGATGGTCTTGAAATTCGTCCCAATGGCATCTATGTTGATTGTACCATGGGGGGCGCTGGACACAGTGCCGCTATTCTTAAAAGACTCAGCCCTGAAGGACATTTATATTGCTTTGATCAAGATGATTATGCCATCAATCGTGGCAATCTTACATTACAAGAAATTGGTTCTAACTATACCATCATCAAAAGCAATTTCTTAAACATCAAGGAAGAACTGGCGAATCTGAATGTAAAAAAAGTCGATGGAATTCTATATGACCTTGGAGTATCATCTTTCCAATTTGATATGGGTGATCGTGGCTTTAGTTATAATAAAGATGCGCTTCTCGATATGAGAATGGATACCTCGCAATACTTACGTGCTTATGATATCGTAAATTATTATAGCATTGATGAACTGAAAAAAATATTTTATATGTATGGAGAAGAAAAATATGCTTCAAATATTGCTCGCAATATTGTTAGACGACGGGCTGAAAGAGCTATTGAGACTACTTTTGATTTGGTTGAAATAATCAAACAATCGATTCCTGCCTTTGCAAGGAGAACGGGTGGACATCCTGCTAAAAAAGTGTTTCAAGCATTACGAATCGCCGTGAATGATGAGTTAACAGTTTTTGAGAAATCATTAAAAGATGCCCTCTCACTATTAAACGAAGGAGGAAGAATTTCTGTTATTTCTTTTCACTCTTTAGAAGATCGCATTTGCAAACAAACTTTCAACAATGCTGTGAACGTCAAACTACCAAAAGGCTTACCAATCCGTGATGCGGATATCATGAGACATTATCAACTTGTCAACAAGAAAGTGATTGTTGCCAATGATCAGGAATTATTAGTCAATAATCGTGCTCATAGTGCGAAACTACGCATTATAGCAAAAATATAACCGAGGAGGATTATTATGAGTAACTTCAGACCTTTACCAAAACCAATTCAACCCAAGCCTAATCGTTAAATGTGTTTGAAACTGACTCCTTTTTGAGTCAGTTTTTTCATAATTATGAAAATAATAATCCTCGATTCATGAAAACACTCGAAAAATGAATGAAGTTGTGTTATAATAGATATGGTGATGCTATGATGATCTTATACGGTGGGGCATTTAATCCCCCTACCATTGCCCATCAAAAAATAATAGAGTATCTCATTCATCGTTTTCCTATTGATGACATCGTGATCTTACCTGCAAATGCCTCTTATCGGCATGAGATTGTCGAATACGATCATCGGCAAAAGATGTTAGAACTACTCATATCCGCTTTTGATGCTTCAATCACAATATCAGATTATGAAGCGCGTCAAACAAGTTTTACCGGAACGATTGAAACGTTACGCCATTTTAACAATCCCTTGTTTGTCATTGGGTGTGATCAATTACTAGGATTAGAAGAATGGATTGCTTTTCCTCACATTGTGGAAGAAAATCATTTTTTAGTTTTCCCGCGTCATGGGATTGATGCCCAATTGTATATTGACCACCATCCGATTCTTCACGAGTATCACACTCATTTTGAAGTGGTGACGGACTTTGAAGCAATTAATGTGTCTTCAAGTGAATATCGTGCGTCTCACGATACATCCCAATTAACTCCCGAAATTATGAATTATATTACTGAACATCATTTATATGAGGTGAAATGATATGTATGCCCATGGATTTGTAAAAGTTGCTGCATGTAGTCCTAAAACAAAAACAGGAGATGCTCATGCAAATGTCGTTGAAATGCTCCATTGTTTGGAGTCGATAAAGACAAAATCAGTTGATTTTGTATTGTTTCCCGAATTGTGTATTTGTGGGTACTCCATTGGTGATTTAGTTTTTCAAAAGTATTTATATCGTGATAATTTAAATGCTATTGAAGTTTTTTTACTCAATAATACATATTCTGGAATTGTTATTCTTGGAACTTATCTCTTTGTGAATGATGTGGCTTATAATTGTGCTTTGGTTATTCAAGGCAAAACCATTTTAGGCATTGTTCCTAAAGTTTATCTACCTCATGCATATGAATTCTATGAAACCCGCTGGTTTGCTAGTGGTGATATGGCTGATATAGATTTCATTGAACTTTTTGGTTCGACCATTCCTTTCGGAAAACTGATTTTTTCCAATGAGGATGAACAAGTGAAGTTTGGCATCGAAATCTGTGAGGACTATTGGTCGATGGCCTCACCTCATGAAGCTTTATTTGCCAATGGTGCAATGATGGTCTTTAATTGTAGTGCGAGTCCTGAGGAAATTGGAAAAGGAGATAAACGCCTCCTTCTAGCACGAAATGCTAGTTTTAAAGGAACAGGAGCCTATATTTACACATCAAACAACTGCAGTGAATCGACGAGCGAAGTTGTTTTCTCCAATCAAAAGATTATTTGTGAGAATGGAGATGTCCTTGATAACTACAACCATTTAAACTTAGAGAGCGACTGGATTGTTGCTGATATTGACATCCAAAAGCTTCACTATATTCGAAGACGCAAGAGTTGGCCTAAGAATTTGAATGGTGCTTTTGAACCTTATTCAATGGTTCAATACAAGTTAGAACCAAGTTTTGATTTTACGTTTGAAAAACCATTTAATTTGAATCCATTTATGCCAGTCCATGATGAAGATTTTGAACGTATTATTGAAATGCAAGCCGTGAGCGTCAAGAAGCGTCTTGATTACATCGGCATTCACCAAGTTGTCATTGGGGTTTCTGGTGGACTTGATTCAACACTAGCCTTGTTGTCTTTATGTAGAATGGTTGATTTGTACGGGATGAAGCGTGAAGATATCCTTGCTGTAACCCTTCCTTCAAGTAATACCAGCCAAAAGACTTATCAAAATGCGATCACCTTGATGAAGGCATTGAAGGTAAAAATGGTTGACTACCCAATTGAAGAAGATGTCCTTCGCCAAGCCAAGGGAATCGGACTCGATGTTTCCAAAAAAGACACAACCTATGAGAATATTCAAGCTCGATTCAGAACATATACGCTCATGAATCTTGCCAATATGAATGGTGCGATTGTGATTGGAACATCCGATATGAGTGAAGTTGCTTTGGGATGGTCTACCTTTAATGGCGATCAAATGGCCATGTATGGAATCAATGCGGGTCTTCCAAAAACGGTTGTCCGTGAAGTTGTTCGTTATCACCAAAAATATTATCCTGAAGTGAAAAATGAAATCCAAGACATCATTGATACTCCCATCTCTCCCGAATTGACGAGTGCACATCAAAAAACCGAACAGATTATTGGAAAATATGAAATCAATGATTTTATCCTATACCATTTTTGGGTCAATGGTGATTGTGAAGAACGCTTGATTTGGCTATTGCAAGTTGGATTTAAATTAAGTGATGTGGAAGCGAAAAACTATGTAGATCATTTCTTTAAGAAATTTTACTCACAACAGTATAAACGTCTTACGATGCCTGAAAGTGTTAAGATATTAGAAATGAGCTTATCCCCTCGTACCGAAACACGTCTCAATGGCGATATTTATAAACCAACAAAATAAATGTTGCAAACATTTTAAAAGAAGAGTATAATATATTCAATAACGAAGAAGAGGAAGAGTATTTGTTTAATCGTTTCTAGAGAGAGATGGATTGGTGGAACATCTTATGATAAACATTGAAGGTCGCCTTGGAGTTGATGTTGTGAAGGAAAAGTAGCTACGTCCGCATAAGTTGCGTTACAATGAATGAAGTGCGCGATTAAATCGCGAATTAAGGTGGTACCGCTGATGATAAGTCCTTAAAACATACACATAGTATGTTTTAAGGACTTTTTTTGATAGAAAGGAACAAAAATATGAAATTACACGAATTACCAACCAAGTATAACTTTCAGCAAGTTCAAACGGGCAAATACGAGAAATGGTTGAAAGAAGGGTATTTTACAGCCGGACAGCTGGATAAGAAACCCTACACCATTGTGATTCCTCCCCCCAATATTACAGGAAAACTTCATTTGGGTCATGTTTGGGATACAACGCTTCAAGATATCATCATTCGTCGTAAACGAATGATGGGTTATGATGCACTCTTTCTTCCCGGAATGGATCATGCGAGCATTGCTACTCAAGCAAAAGTAGAAGCGGAATTAAGAAAACAAGGTATTTCTCGATACGATTTAGGACGAGAAAAGTTTTTAGAAGTTTCCTGGCAATGGAAAGAAAAATATGCCAATTTAATTCGTGATCAATGGGCAGTGATTGGATTGTCAGTCGACTACACTCGTGAACGTTTCACCCTTGATGAAGGCCTAAATCACGCCGTGAATACAGTGTTTGTAAAAATGTATGAAGATGGCCTCATTTACCGCGGGGAGAAGATCATCAATTGGGATGTTCAATCACAAACTGCCCTATCAAATATTGAAGTGGATTACAAAGAAATTGAAGGAGCCTTTTATCACATCCTTTATCCATTTGTGAATGGAAAAGGAGGGCTAGAAATTGCCACCACTCGTCCAGAAACCATGTTTGGTGATGTGGCCTTGATGGTTCATCCTGAAGATCCCCGTTATAAAGCAGTTATGGGTCAAATGGTGCGTATACCAGGAACTAATCGAACCATCCCTGTCATTGCAGATGACTATGTGGATCGCAAATTTGGAACAGGGGTTGTAAAAGTCACTCCTGCTCACGATCCAAACGATTTTGAAGTGGGATTACGCCACAATCTTCCACGTCCATTGTGTATGACAGAAGATGGAAAAATGAATGAAATGGCGGGAATCTACCAAGGAATGGATCGCTTCGCTTGTCGCAAACAGGTTGTAGAAGACTTGAAAAATACCGGGTTTTTGACTAAAATCAAAAAAATGATTCACTCAGTCGGTCATTCTGAACGTACCGGAGTTGTTGTTGAACCAAGATTATCAAAACAATGGTTTGTTAAAATGGAACCTTTAGCCAAGATGATTATTCAAGAACAATTAACCACCCAAAAAATTCATTTTACTCCAGCTCGTTTTGAGAAAACATTCCTCAATTGGTTAAACAATATTCAAGATTGGTGTATCTCCCGTCAATTATGGTGGGGTCATCGAATTCCTGCATGGTATCGTAATGACGATATCTTCGTGGGAATGGTTTCTCCTCAAGGAGAAGGATGGACTCAAGATGAGGATGCCCTAGACACTTGGTTTTCAAGTGCTCTTTGGCCTTTCTCAACCTTAGGATGGCCCGATGAAACGGCAGATTATAAACGATATTTTCCGACGGATACCTTGATTACTGGTTACGATATCATCTTTTTCTGGGTTGCGAGAATGGCTTTCCAATCTAAATATCTCACTGGCAAAGCTCCATTCCATGATGTATTAATTCATGGAATCATTCGTGATGAACAAGGACGAAAAGTTAGTAAGTCCCTCGGAAATGGTGTCGATATGATGGATGCAGTCGACCAATATGGAATAGATGCACTTCGTTACTTTTTGACTACTTCCGCATCACCAGGCCAAGATATCCGTTATTCCAATGAAAAAATGGAAGCCAGTTGGAATTATATTAATAAGATTTGGAATATTTCTCGTTATATCGGCATTAATCTTGAAAAGGAAAATTACAAACAACAACCGATTGAAATTGCACATTTGAATCACATCGATAAATGGATTTTAAAACGACTCAATCAGGTCATTGATCGCGTCGACGCTCATTATGAGTCATTTAAATTTGGTGAAGTCGCAAAAACTCTCTACCGTTTCATATGGGATGATTTTGCTTCATGGTATCTTGAAATGACCAAAGTCGTTTTTGGGGGAAATAATCAAACAAAAAAAATCAATACTTGTGCCGTTTTACAGACCGTATTAACCACCATTTTAAAACTATTAAACCCATTCATGCCGTTTGTAACCGATGAGATTTATTCACAATTACATGAGACTTATATCTCTAAAGATCCATGGCCAATAAAAAATCCAGCTTATGAGTTTAGAACTTTAAGTGATGTTCGAATGCTTTTTGATGCCATTACAGCCATCCGTAATTTTAGATCCACCAATAATATCACTCAAAAAACAGCAATTGACCTATCCATTCAAACAAAAGACAATAAAACACTTCATTTCTTGGAGAAAAATCGTCCAAGTATTGAAAAGTTTTGTAACACAGAGAGTCTTCTCATCACAATGGATCCTCAAGACACCGCTGAGTCGAGTGCGATTGTCCTCCACCGTCTAACTCTCATCATTTCGATGGAAAATGTCATTGATTACGCGGAAGTCATTGGAAAATTAACTCAAGAAAAGCAAAAAATGCTTGAAGAAATCGCTCGTTCTGAAAAAATGTTACATAATCCTTCGTTCATCCAAAAAGCACCTACTCAAAAAATTGTTGATGAACGTCAAAAATATGAGCAATATCAACAACGCTTAACTGAAATTAATCAATTACTCAATGAGTATACACGGAACTAAGGTTCCGATGAACTTCAAAATCAAGGTGAAAATAAATGTTTACTGAAGTGAAAGAACTCATCACTTTTATTGAATCTCAACGTCGCAATGAGAAAAAAGAAACCCTTGATTATATGTTTTCTCTTTGTGAATTACTTGGTAATCCCCAAAACAAATCAAGATTTATCCACATTGGTGGAACCAATGGAAAAGGATCTACGGTTACTTATGTGAAATCAATGCTTTTAGCACATGGATATCATGTAGGAACTTATATTTCTCCCTATATTGTCTGTTTTAATGAACGAATTACTTATGATGATGTTTATATTAGCGATGACGATGTTGTAAAATATGGTAATGCAATTCTTGCCAAGTATCCAAAACTGGATGAACTGGGCTTGCGTCATCCATCTTTCTTTGAATTTGTGACTTTACTTGCATTTCTATACTTTGCCGATCAAAAAGATCTTGATGTTGTCGTCATTGAAGTTGGAATTGGAGGTAGACTTGACTGTACAAATGTCATAGCTCCCCTTGTGAGTGCTGTAACCAATGTCACCTTTGACCATATGAACATTTTAGGAAATACCCTTGAAGAAATATGGGATAATAAACTTGGGATTGTGAAAGCGGGAATTCCTTTTGTGACTCTTCGTGATGAAGATCATTTGAATCAAATCTTAAGTACCACCCGCTCGTTACAGGCCCCCTTAACCCTCGTTGATAAAAGAGAAGTAACGGATGTTCACCTTGATTTTACGTCAACAAAATTTTCCTACCATGAATATCAACATGTCATCTTGAATCTATTAGGTTTCCATCAAATTGAGAATGCCATTATGGCAATCGAAATTATTCGCAAACTAAAGCCACAATTACCCATTACCGATGAAGAAGTGCTAAAAGGCCTATATCAAGCCCAGTGGCCAGGCAGACTTGAAGTCGTATCGCATACTCCCCTCATCATTCTTGATGGAGCCCATAACATTGACGCCATTCGGCGTTTATGTGAGTTTATTACCACAGTTAAAAAGGATCATCGTCTTCGCCTCATCTTCGCTGTTTCTGCCAATAAGGCGAAAGAACAAATGATTCCTCAACTTGAACCTCACGCAGATGAAATGATTTTTACTCATTTTATGTATAAACGCAGTGATGAATCGATGCATTTATTCGAGTTGTCCCATCATCCCAATAAAAAAGTGATGGATAATATCGATGATATCATCACCTATTGCCAGAATGACCCCATTACTATTAACATTTTTTGTGGAAGTTTGTTCTTTGTGAGTGAACTCCGAAAGAAATTTATAAAATAGCGGAAAAAAGTGATTCTCATCAATATAAGAATCACTTTTTTTTACGAGTGTTAGTAAAATAGCATTATTTGCATAATATATCATTAAGGGAAAATGGAGGAGAACCTATGAAAATGATGATGGAACAAATTCCCACCAAGGAACGTCCTCGCGAGCGGCTTGAAAAGATGGGATCCATGGCTCTTGCTGATTATGAACTATTAGCGATTCTATTAAGAACTGGGACCAAAGAGCAATCGGTAATGGAAGTTGCTCGTGCACTTACAATGCATTTTGAACCCTTATTCCTCTTATCAGAAGCGACTCTTGAAGAAATGATGGCGATTGACGGTATCGGAAAAACCAAAGCCATTGAACTCCAAGCGGCGATTGAACTGGGTAGACGCATGGCAGAATCACAGGTTTTAAAAGATAAACTCACCTCTCCACAAATGATTTATGATTATGTACGTCATTCACTTCAAAATCTAAAACAAGAAAATGCCTTATGTTTGTTTTTAAATGTCCAGAACCAGGTTATTGCTAAAAAAACGCTATCAATTGGAACTTTAGAGTATACAGTTTTCCATCCACGTGATATACTAAAGTGGGGATTAAAATATTCTGCATATTCCATTGTGTTGGTACATAATCATCCATCTGGGAACGCCAGTCCATCACCCATGGACAAAAAAATGACACATGTCATTTGCGACGCATGTGACACGGTTGGAATAAAACTCATTGATCACATCATCATTGGGGCAAACTGTTTTTTTAGTTTTGCAGAGCAGGGCTTATTAAAAAGGTAAAAATATGAAAATCATAATCCATCAACATCAATTTGAAGTCGAACTGCAAGTGAAGAAAGTCAAGCGAACCACCCTTCGTCTTGTGGGTAAGGATTTTTTACGCATCACAGCTCCGCGAAAAATTCCTTCTTTGATGATTGAAACCATGATCATATCTCGTTATGATTGGATTATTCAAGAGATGAATCGTCATCTTTTTCTCCTCCCCAATCAAGTTGCCTACCAAGGATTGATTTATGAATGTATCCTTGATGACTCTCTTTTGACCCCATATCAGATAACTCCAAGCACCATTTACCATCGATCTAGTGGACTTGATATTCTCTATCACGAAAGAAGACAGTTCATTCAAAAAAGGTTTTTAGAACTGTCTACTCTTTATCAACCCGTTCAGATTCGTTATCGGACCATGAAGACGCGATGGGGTGTTTGTCATGTCACCAAACGTCTCATTGTTCTCAATACCAAACTTGTAATCCTTTCTGATGAACTCATCGATTATGTCATTTACCATGAGCTTACGCATTTACTAGTACCCCATCATCAACGTGAATTTTATGAAATACTAGAAAAAAGCATTAAAAATCCTAAAAAATTTCGAGAAAAAATGCAAAAATACGTTTTCCTTTTATAAATACGTTTTCCTTTTGTAAAATATAGAAAATATATTGATTTTTCTATCTAATTATATTATAATCCTTTTTGTTGTTTTATCGAAGTCCATTGAGTTTTCTATGGGAAATTTTGTGGTGCAACTCGATTTCAAACAACATTTTTTTAAGAAGAAGGAAGGAGAAAAGAAATTGAATCGGAAATTACTGATCAATTACGAAGATTTCGTGAAAATTCGAATGAAGAGTCGCAAACAATTTGTGTATTCTCCATTTGCCTCGACGTTTAAAAGTGCTCGTCTCTCATTAGGTAAAACATTGCTCGCTGTAGTAGGAGAAATCTGCAGTCTCAGTTATGTTTCAAAGTATGAAAACAACTTACTTGTGCCAGATGAAAATGTTCTACGTGTTCTATTTGATAATGTAGGAATTAACTATGACTTATTACAAGCTTGTGACATGACTAATTTTTTATGTGACATGATCAAGGCTTATCTACGCAACGATTATGCTCAACTAAAAGAATTATTTGAAAAGGCACAAAGTCAATATTTTATTGCTCAAAACGCTTTAGCTATTTGTTTCTACTATCTAGCCATGGAAATGTACACAGAGTGTGCAAAAGAAATCGAAAAAATTGATGCAGTCAAATCGACGCTCAATGATTACCAAATTTTAGTACTAGGAATTGTAACGACTGAATTCTACATCCATACTGGAAGATTTGAAGAGGCTGAACAATTACTACAAGTGTTAAAGATTATGTACAAGGAATATCCTGAAGTAAAAGCTCTCTATAATGAAGAGCGATTCATTGTTGCTCTTACGTTGAAAGATCATCTTCATTTATTACCTTACTACCACGATTTGCAAGGAGACTATATTTATACTTACCCTTTGAAAAAGCAAATTCGCAATAAAATGCTATATCTTGAAACCCAATGGGAAGAAGACCTCGCTTATGAAGAAATCTTAGCGATGAAAAATGACTATATTCCTGAAGAATATGCGAATGATTATCTTTACTCAACCTATTTAATGATGATTCGTACCCATCGCGAGTACGAATTAATCAATCACTTCCATAGATTGGAAGATAAAACCCCTGCATTGGTTGCCTTATTTGCGATGGCAGTTCGTACGAGCAATGATCATCCCCTCGTTCGTCCTCATTACGATACCTTGATTCCGGAAATTCAAGAAGAACTCAAGCAATTTGTGATGGATAAGATGTATCAACAAGAAATTATGCTTATAAAATTACTTTTATTGCAAATGATGGATAACCATCCGCTGGATATCATGGATTATATGAAGGCGGTTATCCTCCCCTATTTACAAACTCATCAACATCGTGTCTATACAGAATACTATGTGGAAACCTATTTGAATTTACTTGAATCTTGCTCACGTTATAAAGAAGCGATTACTTTCGCAAAAAAATACATTCGTTATGTAAAAAACTTGAATAAAGACGAAGATTAAACTATAATAGAGATAATCAGAGGTACATCATATGAATGATTATTTCGCAAAACTAAATAAGGCATCTTCATCAAAATTAGTGATTAAGATGAAGCAATATGCCATGATACAAAAAGTCCCCATCATGCAAGATGAGGGACTCTTGTATCTTAAACAGCTTATTCACTTTACGGAAGCCACTCGCATTTTAGAAATTGGGACAGCGATTGGTTATAGTTCCATTCAGATTGCTGAAATGGATTCTAGTATTCATGTTGATACGATTGAAAGAGAAGAAAATATCTATCATGTCGCGCTTGAAAATGTAAAACAAGCCAAATGCGAATCACAAATTCGCATATTCGTAGCAGATGCGCTTGAAATTGACCTGAATTTACTTGAAAAACAATACGATCTCATTTTTATTGATGCAGCAAAAGCACAATATATTAAATTCTTTGAACGTTTTGAAGGCTTACTTCGCCCTCATGGGCTCATCGTTAGTGATAATTTATTGTTTCATGGGCTGGTCACTACCACTGAAAAAATTGAGAGTCGAAATCTTCGAGCTTTGATTAGTAAAATCAAAGAATATAATGAGTGGCTATCGAAGAACAAAAAGTATCAAACCACGTTTTTAAGCATCGGCGATGGAATTGCGGTGAGTGAAAAATGTTAAAAATTGCAACTGAAGTGATCGATTGGAATCATTTAACAGATTATGAAGCTGATGTCATTATCGTCGGCAGTCAACAATTTGGGCTTTATGCTCCCACTAACCTTTCCCAAGAGGCCATAAAGGAAGCCATCTCGCTTATTAACAAATCAGACAAGGCCATTGCTCTTCGCGTGGACCGCATCATGCAAGAAGATGATTTAGAAGAGTTGCGTATTTTTCTTCAAGATGTTGTCACAAAAGAAGTGGATTATGTGATATTCTCCGATATGGCTGTTTATTCTTTGCTTCAAAAACAAGGCTTCTCTAGGCAATTCATCTTTAATGCTAAAACGCTCAATTGCTCTTTAAACGATGCAAAATATTATCAATCATTGGGAATTGATGTTCTTTTATCGCATGAACTCCCTTGTGATGACATTGTAGAGATTACAAAGGCAAAAAATGTGTGTCTTGAAGGATATTCTCATTCGCTCATCTTTTATTCTTACCGTCAATTGATTTCTAGTTACTATGAAAAGTATTCATTAGACACAATGAAAGAAGTGAAAAACTTAACAATCCGTGAGCAAAATACCAAAGGTTTATACAATGTAATCGAAAACGAACATGGGACATTTATCTATCAGCACCAACGTTATGCGATTTTTTACGAATTACCACTGCTTCAAGATGTAAAGTTATTGATGATTCAACCTCATTTTATGGAAGAACAAGAACTTCGGAAATCCATTCGTCTTTATCGCACGGCCATTCTCCATGGACCTACTCATGAAGGATATGAAGCACTGCTTAAATGTTATCCCCTCACAGATTCGGGCTTCTTGTACCGTAAACCAATGATATTGGAGGAGGGACAAGATGAAAAAAATTGAGTTATTAGCCCCAGCAGGTAATTTATCAAAACTGAAAACTGCCATTCATTATGGAGCAGATGCTGTATATATTGGAGGAAAGTCGTTTAGTTTACGGGCTCGTGCAAATAACTTTTCCATGATGGACATTAAAGAAGCATGCCGATTTACCCATGAACGAGGAAAAAAAGTATATGTTACAATGAATATCGTTCCTCATAATGAAGATTTTGAAGGATTAGAGTCATATCTCGATGATCTTGCAACCATGGGTGTTGATGCGATTATAACGTCGAGTGTCCACATTATGCAAACAGCTCTTGTGCGGATTCCAAGTGTTGAGGTCCATCTATCCACCCAATTATCCATTGCCAATCATCAGACTTGTGAATATTATCGTCAATTAGGGATAAAACGCGTAGTTCTCGCTCGTGAACTCGATCTAAAACAAATCAGAGCCATTCGAAATCATACCTCTATAGGACTTGAAGTATTTATCCATGGAGGAATGTGTAGTTCGTATTCGGGACGCTGTATGCTCAGCAACCATATGGTGAATCGAGACGCTAATCGTGGAGGATGTGCCCATTCATGTCGTTGGAATTATGATTTTGTATCACCCACTGGGGAGAATTTTCCACCTTTTAAAATCGCCTCTAAAGATTTGTGTGCCATTGCTGCCATTCCAGAGATGATTGAGATGGGTCTGGATTCCTTGAAAATTGAGGGACGGATGAAATCAGATTATTACATTGCAACAGTGGTTCGTGCTTATCGGATGATGATTGATGATTACTATCAGGGCACTCTTTCTTCGTTTGAGGCTTATTATCAAGAAATCGCGAAAGCAGAAAATCGACCCTTTTCTACGGGATTCTTATTTGGAAATCCTTCTAGTGAAGGCCATTTATATGAAGAATCCTCCACCCCCACCAAGGAATTTGTGGGAGTGGTGAT
>JAQVOS010000032.1 GCA_028702495.1 Bacilli bacterium | reverse complement strand
ATCTTGATAATG
Organism: Bacilli bacterium; assembly: GCA_028702495.1. Classification (GTDB taxonomy): domain Bacteria; phylum Bacillota_I; class Bacilli_A; order ML615J-28; family CAG-698; genus JAQVOS01. Next base: position 18,388 of record JAQVOS010000032.1, on the reverse strand, counting down.
ATTGAATTCATCTAGCAACATTGCCGTTGTTTTAACCATTTAATTTCACCTCATACTTGTATTATATACCAGTTAGAGGTGAAAATTAAGCGAATGTTTCATAAAGGTAAATGTCGTTAAATATTTATTATATGTTTAACATGATAAAATTACTCCATATGAAAGTGTTTGCCTAAGGAGTAAACCTAAAAATCCCTTTTACAAATCCAATTCATGTGGTATAATATAAACGATTAAATAATCAATTTGATGGAGGATATTTAAATGTCAAAAAAAGTATTAGTATCAATGGATGGTAATCAAGCAGCAGCATGGGCGGCCTATGCCTTTACCGAAGTTGCTGGTATTTATCCCATTACTCCCTCTTCAACAATGGCTGAATATGTTGATGAATGGGCTAGTAAGGGAAAGAAAAATCTTTTTGGAACCCCTGTAAAAGTTGTAGAAATGCAATCTGAAGCAGGTGCAGCAGGGACAGTGCATGGATCACTTCAAGCAGGTGCTCTTACAACTACTTTTACCGCTAGTCAAGGTCTTTTATTAAAAATTCCTAACATGTATAAAATTGCTGGTGAATTATTACCAGGCGTTATTCATGTTTCTGCTCGTAGTTTAGCAGCTCAAGCCCTCTCTATTTTTGGGGATCATCAAGATGTTATGGCAGTTCGTCAAACTGGATTTGCAATGCTTGCCACTTCAAGTGTTCAAGAAATCATGGATTTAGCAGGAATTGCCCATCTTTCTGCCATCAAATCTAGTATTCCTTTCTTGCATTTCTTTGATGGTTTCAGAACTAGTCATGAAATTAACACGGTTGAACAATTAGATTATGAAGTATATGATCGCTTATTAGATCGTAAAGCTGTCGAAAACTTCCGGAAACGCGCTCTATCTCCAAATCGTCCTGTATCCCGCGGATCAGCACAAAATGAAGATGTATATTTTCAAACAAGAGAAGTTCAAAATAAATATTATTTAGCAATTCCTGAAATTGTTGAAGGATACATGGATGAAATTTCCAAAGTAACTGGAAGAGAATATCATCTCTTTGATTACTATGGTGATAAAGACGCCACTGATGTCATCATTGCAATGGGCTCGGTCAATGAATGTATCAAAGAAGTTATCGACTATAAGATGAAAAACGAGGGTGCAAAAGTTGGATTAATCAACGTGCATCTATATCGTCCCTTCTCATGCGAATATTTCTTAAAAGCTCTTCCAAAGACTGTTAAACGCATTGCTGTTCTTGATCGTACGAAAGAACACGGATCTATTGGCGAACCTCTTTATGAAGATATTCGTAACGTTTTCTATGGGAAAGAAAATGCTCCTGTCATTGTTGGCGGACGTTATGGTCTTTCTTCCAAAGATACAACTCCTGGACAAATCTTTGCCGTTTATGATAACCTCGCCAAAGGCGAAGCTGCAAAGAATAACTTCACCATTGGGATTGAAGATGATGTCACATTCTTAAGTCTTCCTGTTACTAAAGAAATCAATGTTGGTGATGCTGGAACCAGCGAACTCATTTTCTACGGATTAGGAAGTGATGGAACCGTTGGTGCTAATAAAAACACCATTAAACTCATTGGTGATCATACTGATTACTTTGCACAAGCTTACTTTGCTTATGACTCAAAGAAATCGGGTGGTGTGACTAGAAGTCATCTTCGTTTTGGTAAAAAACCAATTCGTTCAACATACTTGGTTCGTCATGCTGGCTTTATTTCTTGTTCACTTGATACGTTCCTTGAAAAATATGATATGCTTCAATATTTAAAACCAAACGGAACATTCTTACTGAACACCAATAAACCACTTGATGAATTACTTACATTCATTCCTAATAGTTTCAAAATTGCACTTGCGAAAAAGAATGCAAAATTTTATGTGATTGATGCCATTTCTCTTGCCAATGAAATTGGTTTAGGACATCGTACCAATACCATTATGCAATCTGCTTTCTTCAAACTCAATGAACAAATCTTACCTTATGCGGAAGCACAAGATTTAATGAAGAAATATGCCTTCAAATCTTATTCTAAAAAAGGTGATGAAGTCGTAAAAATGAACTATGAAGCGATCGATAAAGGCGCTGACGGTCTAATAGAAGTTAAAGTTGATCCTACATGGGTTAATTTACCTCGTGAACAAAAAGTGAATGATGCTCATTTAAGCGAATTTGTTAAAAACATCGCGAACCCAATCAACTCACTCAATGGGTATGATCTACCTGTTTCTGCGTTTGTAAACTTTGATGATGGGACAATGGAAAGCGGAAGTGCTGCTCATGAAAAACGCTACATTGCTTCTTTCGTTCCAAAATGGAACAATGAAAACTGTATTCAATGTAATCAATGCTCCTTTGTATGCCCTCATGCCGTTATTCGTCCCTTCTTAATTACGCCTGAAGAAGCCGCAAAAGCTCCAGAAGGATCAGGAATGATTCCTGCTGTTGGTCGTGGATTTGAAGGCTTACAATACGCCATTCAAATTTCAATTGCTGACTGTACTGGTTGCGGAAACTGCGTTGATGTTTGCCCGGGAAAGAAAGGCAATAAAGCCTTATCAATGGAACTGATTGAAAACGAAATCAAAGCTGGAAAACAAAAAGAAGCTGATTATTTCTTCAATGAAGTGACATACAAAAAAGAATTGGTCGATATCACTCAAAATCCAAAGAACTCTCAATTCTCTCAACCGCTATTTGAATTCAGTGGCGCTTGTGCAGGTTGTGGTGAAACTCCATATATCAAGCTTGTCAGCCAATTATTTGGCGATCGGATGATTGTTGCGAATGCAACAGGATGTACTTCCATTTATAGTGGTTCTTATCCTTCAACTCCTTATACAAAAGATAAAGATGGATTTGGACCTACATGGGCAAACTCCCTATTTGAAGACAATGCTGAATTTGGATTTGGTATGAGAGTTGCAACAGAAGCTCTACGTAATCGTATTGGAATTGCGATGGAAAATGGACTAAAGGATCCAACTCTTGCTCCTGAAATGAAAGAGGCTTTCCAATCATGGCTTGATAATCGTGACAGTGGAAAAATCACAAAAGACATAAGAAAACAAATTCTTCCTATCTTAGAGAAAATGGATACACCTTATGCTAAGGAAATCGTTGATCTAAAAGAACACATTACAAAACGTTCACAATGGATTATTGGTGGAGATGGCTGGGCTTATGATATTGGCTTTGGTGGACTCGATCATGTCATTGCCAACAATGAAGATGTTAACATTTTAATTGTTGATACTGAAGTATATTCCAATACAGGTGGACAATCTTCAAAATCAAGTCCAACTGCTTCCATTGCGAAATTTACCGCTTCTGGTAAAGTAGGCAAAAAGAAAGACTTGGCTGCCATTGCGATGAGTTATGGTCATGTCTATGTTGCTTCCATCGCTCATGGTTCTTCACAAATGCAAATGTTGAAAGCAATGAAAGAAGCTGAAAGTTATGATGGACCATCCATTATCGTTGCTTACTCCCCATGTATTAACCATGGATTGAAATCAGGTATGGGAAAATCCAATCAACAAGCTAGATTAGCAGTTGAATGCGGATATTGGACTCTCTTCCGCTTTGACCCACGGTTAGCTGAAGAAGGCAAGAACCCATTTGTGATTGATTCAAAAGAACCTGACTGGACAAAATATGAAGAATATCTCATGTCAGAAAATCGTTATTCTCAATTAAAGAGTGCTAATCCTGAAGCTGCACAACTTCTCCTTGAAAAGAACAAAGCAGAGGCTCAAAGACGTTATAAGATGTATCAACGTTATCAAGCCATGGATTATACAAAATAAGTTCAAAAAAACCCTTGCCGCAAATGGCAAGGGTTTTTATATCAACCTATACTATAGAACTTTGAAGCGTTTTAGGACCGTTGATAAATAAACACCTACGATAATCATGATTGATCCGATGATATGATAAACCGTTAAAGTTTCTTGTAAGAATAATACCCCCATGAGGATCGTAATCACCGTCGATAAATTGGAATATAAACTAGAAATGGGTGCTGTTAGTTTTGATAGCGAATAATTCACCAAAAAGAAAGCCACGACCGAACTCGCAATCCCTAAATAGAGTAAAGCAATGAGAACGATGGGATTAGAAAGCCCATCTAAATATGTGGCAAAAGAATTGTGAATCAAATGATCTGCTACATTCATTCCATTAAAGACAATTGCTCCTCCAAGCATCATGAAGTAAGTAATTTCCATGGGATGAAGCTCTTGTGATGCTTTTCGCGAGAAAATGTTGAAGAAAGCGGCGGCGATGACCGCTCCCAATAACAATAGAACCCCCATCCAATTATTGCTCCTAGAACCCCCCACTCCCATTGTCTCTATGAGAAGGATTCCACCGATGCTTAAGAGAATACATCCCCATTGTAAAAGGGTTGGTTTTTCCTTCAAAATAATGGAAGAGAGTATTGCTACGACAATTGGAATCAAAGCAATCATCATTCCTGCTTCACTCGAAGAAGAAAAATGAAGTCCATAGGTTTCAAAAAGGAAATATAGAAGCGGTTGAAATAATACCACCCACCACACCAAACGAATCACTTGTTTTGTAAAGCGAATGTGAATGACTTTTGTTAAACGAAGGATTTCGAAAGCGATGAAAGCGAGCAAAAAGCGGAAGGACAATAATCCCAATGGAGAAAGAAATTCTAGCGTCACTTTAGAGGCTAAAAATGAACATCCAAAAATGGTTGCAAAGCCAATCCCAGATAAATGTGCTTTCCATTTCATGTGAATCACCCTACATAATATATCACAAAAGTTATAAAATTGATATGAAATCATTGAAACTATGCTATAATAAAAGTGTAATAAGGAAGAAAATATACGATGAATCTGAAATACCCTGTTCCAAAAAAATACGCAAAAAAGAAGAAAACAAACACTTCCTTTAATCGTTACGATATCGAACGTGATTCCTATGAAGACTATTATCAGTCAAAAATAAAAAGCGATGAAGAGGTAGTTACTGAAAAGACACAGCCCCTTCATCCAGGAGAAAACTCATGAAAATTGCAGCCATCCAATTAGAAAACTGTTTAGGGGACGTTGTTCGCGGATTCTATGAAGCGGAAGCCCTCATTCGTAAAGCTCATAAAGAAGGATGTGTGATGGCCTTCTTACCCGAATTATCAAGCTGCGGATATATTCCGAATGAGAACATATGGGAGCATGGCGAACCCTTATATGGTCCTACCATTAAATGGTTAACAGGTTTGTCCAGTGAATTAAAGATGATGATTGGCGCAGGGTTTTGTGAATGTGATGGTTCCGATTTCTACAATTCTTATGTCATTGCAAATGAAGAGGGTCAAATTGATGGAATTGTTAGGAAAATGGCTCCCGAATCTTATTGCTTTCGTCCTGGAAATACCCTCCCCATCATTGAAACCAAATGGGGTACCATTGGGGTGGGGATTTGTGCCGATAGTCATCATATCTGGTTTCTAAAACGTCTTGAAAAGCATGCCCCTGATCTCATTATTATTCCTCATGCATGGGCGATTCCCAAAGGCCTCGAAAAACGCGTATCCCCAAAAGATCTCGACCAAATAGAAAAAGACATCACAAATCTTCCACGTATCTATGCTAATTACTTTGGGGTTCCGACGATATTTGTGAATCAAGTCGGAGAATTTCCAACCATGCAAGGCATCATGGGAAAATTCATGCGCTCGGATACCTTTAGGCTCGGAGGTCATAGTCAGATTGCCCTTCCGGGATTAGAAGAAAATGTTCTTGATACCAAAGAAGGCCTACTTGTGAGAGACATCGATTTGACTGAAAAAAAGCCAAGCGTTTCAATGTATCCATCTCATCAAGGATGGTTACATCCCGGGAATCTATTCATAAGACTCATCATTCTCCCCCTTGAAATCGATCGCGGAGAACGGTATTATCGAAAAAGCAAAAAGCGTCATCAAATCGCTTCAATATTTAAAAAGATAATGGATGCTTCACAATAATCCCTCATATAAAAAACCTCCCATAAAAGGAGATTTTTTGATGTCAAAAATGTTAAATATTATTCTTCCTCATCGATGAACTCATCGATGTCGCCTTCATACTTAATCCATTTCTCTTTATTGATAATTTTGAAGCGACCATCTTCTAAGTCACTGAGTAAAGTGGAGCCTTTTTTCACATAGTAATTGATATTTCTTACCACTTCTTCGGTAATGAGTTCTCCTGGAATAACAAGAGGAATTCCTGGAGGATAAATCATAATCGATTCCGCTGAGATTTCATTGACAGCATCTTGAAGGGGAACGAACAACTTCGGTGCATGATAAGCATCACGAGGACGTGCATAGGCAGTTGGGAGTTCATAATCAAAACGAATCTTCCCTAAGCGACGATGAGGCTTATAATATTGTACGGATAAGTCTTCAAACGCATCACATAGATTATCAAGATCATCTTTGGTTGTTCCCATGGATAGGACACATAAAATAATGTGTGTTTCAGCAAGTTCCAATTGAATGTTATATTTCTTTTTCATTTTATGAAATACTTCAAATCCAGATAATCCCAAATCAGATACTTTTACAACGATTTTAGTTTCATCATAATTAAAGCTACCATTGGCTTGAATATAGGGTTTATCCATGACTTTAAGACCGGGGATATTGGCAAGTCGTTCCCGAGCTTTGTGAGCCATTTCAATGATTTTTTCAATGCGCTTTTGGCCTTCAAAATGCATGGTTTTACGAGCACAATCCAAACTTGCAAGTAAAAGAGCACTTGAGGAAGTGGATTGAAGAATATTTAAGGTTGAACGAAGTTTAGTAAAATCAACGCGTCGTCCCTGAGCAAGGATGACAGAACTTTGAGTCATGCTCCCGGCAGTTTTATGGACGGAAGTAGCACAAATATCAGCTCCCGCTTGCATAGATCCAAGAGGCAATTTATCACAGAAGTAGAATTGAGCGCCATGGGCTTCATCAATTAAGACGACCATGTTGTGTTCATGGGCATAGTCACTAATTCTTTCAAGATCAGAAACGATTCCAAAATAAGTTGGATTGATGAGTAGAATTGCAACAGCATCAGGGTTTTCATCAATGGTTTGTTTAGCGGTTTCAAAAGAAACTCCGAGGGTGATTCCAAAATCACGATCGATATCAGGTTTCATGAAGATGGGCCAAGCACCACTCAGGATGAGGCCATTGATAACGGATTTATGAACGTTACGAGGGAGAAGGATTTTGTCATCGGCCTTGCAAGTTGACATAATCATAGCAAGGTTCCCCATGGTTGTACCGTTTGTTAAAAAATAGCATCGATCAGCACCACAAGCTTCTGCGAATAATGCTTGTGCTTCTTTAATGACTCCTGTGGGTTTCGCTAAACTATCGAGACCTATCGGAGAATTTGAGTCCAGCAAAAAAGTATTTAAACCGATAAAATCAGCTAAATCATTTTTCACCCTTCCTAATTTATGTCCTGGTAGGTCGAAGGGGGTTACACCACTTGTACCATAATCTTTTAATTTGGTAAAAAAAGGAGTTTTTAACTGTCGATCTTGTTTCATCCGTATCCTATTACCTTTCTATTATTGCAAAAAAATATTACCACATAATCATGAATATTACAAGTAAAAATAATTTTATTATTCATTTAAAGAAAATGATAAAAACGTGAATGATCAAGATGAGGCTCAAATCCAAGAAACAATCGATTGATTGCCAAAAATTATGAGTTTTAAGGCATCAATACAAAGGGTTCTTCTTTACAGAAAGAGGGGAAAGTGGTATAATAAAAAAAGGAGGCACTAACCTATGAATCAAGCAACTAAGAAACAAAAAAAAATGATGATTGCCATGCAACGTGGCGAAATCACCGAATATTATGTCTACTTAAACATCGCAAAAAAAGTAAAAAATGAAGAGAATCGCCATATTCTTGAGCGCATTGCCCATCAAGAGAAAAGCCATTATGAAATTTGGACCAAGATCCGTAATGCCCCCGCAAAACCACGGAGGTTAGTCGTTTTATACTATCGGGTCCTCGCCTTCATTTTTGGATATACCTTTACCTTAAAACTCATGGAGAAAAAGGAAGGGGCTGCAGAAGCAGCTTATCGCTTATTATCTTCAATTGTTCCTGAAGTGGCTCGTATTGCGGCTGAAGAAGATGTCCATGAAAAAGAGTTACTTGCTCTTCTCGATGAAGAACGTCTTCACTATGTGGGGTCGATTGTCTTAGGATTAAATGATGCCTTAGTTGAGTTAACAGGTGCCATTGCGGGATTTACCCTCGCTTTTAGTGATGCAAAAATGATTGGACTGACCGCTGTTATTACTGGAATTGCAGCTAGTATCTCGATGGCCTCGAGTGAATACTTAAGTAGCAAAGCGGATAACCATCCTCATCCCCTCAAATCAAGCCTTTATACCGGCGTTGCTTACATCATCACGGTCATCATTTTAGTTCTTCCGTATCTTCTTATTCAAAATAATGTCTTCTTATCGTTTACAATCATGATAGTATCCGTCATCCTGATTATTTTCTTCTTTAACTTTTATATCTCAATTGCGAAAGATCTTCCCTTCAAAAAACGTTTCTTGCAAATGGTTGCCATTAGCTTGGGGGTATCTCTCATTTCCTTTGGAATTGGTTGGCTTGTAAAACAAGTGTTTGGACTCGATGTATAAAATAAGTCAAAAATCCCCCTTTCGGGGGATTTTACATCATAGATTAAAAACGTTTTTCCTGATTATTACAATGATTATTCATGCAAACTCTACTTTTATTTGGTATAATAGATAAGATTAAAGAAGGTGCTTTATGAAACGTTACTTCACATTACTATTATTAGGGTTATTCTGCTTTCTTTTGGTTGGATGCAAGAAGACTCCTGAAGAATATATGATCAAGACGATGTACTTAGATTCTGCTTTCAGCATTACCCCTTCGGTTCGCGTGGTTGGACCTGCTGAAGTACTCAATACCCTTGATACCCTTCGAGATGAGTTAAGCGTGATAACCAATGAACTCGATGATGTGTTTAATCCTGCAAAGGAAGATAGTGCCGTTGCAAGAATCAATGCTGCAGCAGGGAAAAATCCCGTTATTGTGAGCGATGAAGTGTTGATGGTCATTGGTGAAGCCCTTGCGGTTGCTGAAGAAAGTATTGTTGGCGAGGTTGCCCTCTATGATATTTCCATTTTACCTATTTGGGAAAAATGGATGTTTAGTCTCAAGTATTATAATCTCTTTAGTGATAATCGTGAAACCATTCCCAATCAAGAGACCCTCACCGCCCTTCTTCCCCTCGTTAATTACAAAAAAATCATTTTAGATCAAGAACAAAAAACGGTATTCTTAGAAGAAGAGGGTATGAAGATTGACTTAGGCTCGATTGTGAAAGGATATGCCTGTGATAAGATCAAAGCCTATTTATTATCACTTGACCTCACTCGCGCCATCATTGATGTGGGCGGGAATATTATGACCATGGGATTTAATCACTATGAAGGTGAAGATCATCCTTGGCCAATTAAAATTCAAACCCCCTACATCACCCTGTATCACCCCAATTATGAAACCACAAAATATATTGGAATGTATTATGATAGTGATATCACAGTTGTCAGTTCTGGAATATATGAACGTTATATCAAAACCGAAGAGGATATCGATTATCATCACATCCTCGATCCGAGAACCGGCTTTCCAATGGATTCTGGATTGATTTCAGTCACCATTATTACCCAAATTTCGATGAATGCTGATGCCTATTCGACTGCTGTCTTTAGTTTAGGATTGGTGGAAGGAATGGCTCTTGTTGAAAGCCATCCAGAAATCCAAGCCATCTTCATTACAACGGATCAAAAAATTTATATATCCTCAGGCCTTGAAAATCTATTTACCTATAATGATAACATTACAAGCCTTGGATATACTTATGAAGGAGTGTACCATGAAACTGATCATTAAAAATCTACATGCAAAAGTTGAAGATATGGAAATTATTAAAGGTCTCAACCTCGAACTAGAAACAGGTTCGGTTCATGCTATTATGGGTCCTAATGGAACCGGAAAATCAACTCTTGCTGCAATCATCATGGGAAATCCTCGCTATACTGTCACCGAAGGTGAAATTACTCTCGATGGGGAAGATCTGTTATCCATGAGTGTGGATGAACGTAGTCGAAAAGGCATCTTTCTTGCCATGCAATATCCCAATGAAATTAGTGGAATTACCAATGCTGATTTCATCAAATCAGCCATGCAAGCTCGTCTTAAAGAAGGAGAACATATTTCCTTGTTTAAATTTGTAAGAGAAATGGATAAAGCCGTTTCTGATTTAAAAATGAATCCTGATTTACCTCATCGTTATGTGAATGAAGGTTTTTCTGGAGGCGAAAAGAAACGCAATGAAATCTTGCAAATGAAGATGCTAAAACCTCATTTTGCCATTCTTGATGAAATTGATTCCGGCTTAGATGTCGACGCCTTAAAAATTGTCGGTGAAAATGTCAACAGTATGAGAAGCCCCGATTTCTGTAGTTTGGTTATTACACACTATCAACGTCTTTTAGATTATATTCAAGTGGATTATGTTCACATTATGATGAATGGAAAGATTGTGAAAAGTGGTGGAAAAGATCTTATCACCAAAGTCGATCAAGAAGGATACGACTGGTTAAAATACGAACTTGGCATTGAAGAAGAAATTCAAGAAAAACACACCATTGTTTTAGGCACTTGTGCTGTAAAGGATCGAAAATAATGAACTTTCAAGAAAGTCTTGTAAAAGCACAATGTCTCATCCAAGAAGATGAAGATTATATCGTTTTCAACGATGGGAAACCGATTAGAACGCATTTAAAAGAAGCCATTAGCGTCGAAATGGATAATTATTTTGATGCAACGGATTATCGACAGTCAACCGAAAATTCTCTCATTGAAGACATTGAAAAGAATGCTCCTTTTTCACCGACGGTGCATATACAAAGCAACTGCACGCTTAAAGTCATACATATGAATGATGATGAACAATACATCGACTATCATATTTTGATTGATCGGGACGTGGAGTGTTATATCATCAACATCTATTTTCAAGTCACAGGAAAAACAAAGATTAAAATGGATGTTGTTGTTGGTGATAGCGCCAAAGTGGTCCTAAAAAACATCACCAATGCATATGATGAACTAGAAGTGAACATTCGTAGTTTTTGTCTTCGTGATTCTAATTTTACGATTGATGATTTGTCCCTAAGTGATAAGAAAGTTCGATATCAAAATAGTGTCTATCTTGTGGAAGAAGGCAGTTATTGTTCGATGAATAATACAGTATTGAATACCACAGGAAAAGAACAAACCTATCAGTATGATATTTATCAAGATGCTCCCCATACAACCTCAGTAATGAACTCTTATGGAATTAGCAAGAATAATTCTAAACTCATTTTCAATTGTCGCGGAAAAATCGCAAAAGGGGCAAAGTTAGCCGACATGCGTCAAAAAACCAAAGGATTGATTATGGATTTATATTCATCGATTTCAGGGAATCCCGTTCTTGAAATTGATGAAAATGATGTGATTGCAAATCATGGTGCCGCTATTGGGTCTCTCGATGAGCAAGAATTGTACTACTTAATGAGTCGTGGTCTCACCAAAGAAGAAAGCGAACGCTTAATCGTGACGACTTATGTGGCTCCATATTATAAAGATATTCAAGATATTGCTGTTTTAAAATACATTTTACAAGAAATTGAAACCCAATTACAAGCATAAAAAGGAGGGATTGCGTTGAACACAAACCCATATAAACACTATTTTCCCATATTTACAAAGCATCCAGATTTGGTGTATCTAGATAGTTCAGCTTCATCCCTAAAACCACAAGTGGTTCTCGATAAAATGAATGAATACTATACTGAATATGGAGTTAATATTCATCGTGGGGTTTATTCTTTGAGCTATCAGGCAACAGAAGCTTATGAGGCTGCAAGAGGTAACATTGCTTCTTTTATTGGAGCCAAAGCACATGAAGTCGTCTTTACTGGTAATGCCACGGAATCACTCAACATGATTGCAACCATGTTGGGAAGAAACCTCACATCCAAAGATGCAGTATTAACAACACAACTCGAACACCATTCATCCCTTCTCCCTTGGCAACGAATGATTCATGAAAAGGGGATTCGGCTTGATTATGTTCCGCTCACTGCAAGTGGACGCATTACCGTTGAAAATGTAAAAAGTGCGATAACTTCCGAAACTAAGATTTTGGCCATTACTTATGTATCTAATGTACTTGGATACATTACTCCCTTAAAAGAAATCATCCAGTTCGCACACGAACATAACATCCTTGTTGTTGTTGATGCAGCTCAGGCCATTGCTCATCTTCCCATTGATGTAAAAGATCTTGATTGTGACTTTTTGGCTTTTTCGGGGCATAAAATGTTTGGACCCACAGGGGTTGGTGTTTTATACGGAAAAGAATCGCTTTTAAAGACATGTTCTCCCGTGGAAGTGGGAGGCGATATGAATGATGATGTCGATTTATATGAAATGGTCGTAAGACCAATTCCTTATCGCTTTGAAGCAGGAACACCGATGATCGCCGAAGTGTTGGGACTTAGTCAAGCCGTCGATTTTATTCGAAGTATTACCTATCCCGCCATCATGGCCCATGAAAAAGAATTACTTACCTATCTTCATGATAAGCTTAAAGGAATTCCTCATTTAACCATCTATAATTCCACTGCGGATATTGCCATTTTAAGTTTCAACTTTAATGGGATTCATCCTCACGATGCCGCTACTTTATTTGATACACGTCATATTGCTCTTCGTGCCGGATATCATTGCAGTCAATTAGTGGCTCGTTTCTTTCATTGCTATGGTTCACTACGAGCTTCATTCCATATTTATAATACCAAAGATGACATCGATCAACTCATTTGTGCCATCAAAGAAACACTGGAATTTTTTAAATCCTATTTGGAGGACTAAAGATGAATTTAGATCAATTATATCGCAGTCTTATCACGGATCATGCCAAAAATCCTCGTCGCAAAGGATTAAAAGGTTATCCTTCTTGTCACTTACGAAACCCATCTTGTGGCGATGAAATCACCATTGAAGCCCTTGTTGAAAAGGGAAAGGTGAGGGAAGTGAATCACGATGGTCATGGTTGTTCGATTTGCTGTGCATCTGCTTCCATATTATGTGAACTGACCAGTGGTAAATCGAAAGAAGAAGTTGATAAGATTATTCATGAATACTACAAAATGATCCAAGGGGATGAAAATCTAGATGAGGAACTCTTAGAAGATGCTCTTGCTCTCCATGGAGTGGCTCAATTTCCAGCTCGAACCAAATGTGCCACTATTTCATGGAAAGCTCTTGAAGAAGTTTTAGGTGAAAATCATGAATCGTAATCCCAATGATATTCTAGGAGAATACAAGTACGGATTTAAAACCGACGTCAAAAATGTTATAGATACTGGGAAAGGATTAAATGAAAAAGTAGTTCGAGCCATTTCCGCCTATAAAGGGGAACCTGAATGGATGACGGAATATCGAGTTCGAAGTTATCATGCATTTTTAAAGTTTAATAATCCCAACTATGGACCTGATTTGAGTCAAATCAATTATGATGATTACACTTACTATATTAAATCAACTGAAAAAGTCGAAAGCAAATGGGAAGATGTTCCCGAGAATATCAAAGATACTTTTGAACAACTTGGAATTCCCGAAGCTGAAAGGAAGTTTTTAGCGGGTGTTTCAACCCAATTTGAATCAGAAGTAGTGTATCATTCAACCATTCAAGAATTAGAAGAAAAAGGGGTTCTCTTTTGTGACACCGATACGGCATTAAAACGTTATCCTGAAATATTCAAAGAATATTTCGGTAGCGTTGTTCCCCTTCATGATAATAAATTTGCTGCCCTCAACTCTGCAGTGTGGAGTGGTGGAACCTTTATTTATATTCCTAAAGGTGTCACCCTCAAAAAACCACTTCAATCCTATTTTAGGATTAACTCTGAACAAATGGGTCAATTCGAACGCACATTAATCATTGTTGACGAAGGAGCGAGTGTCAATTATGTTGAAGGATGTACCGCTCCCATTTATTCTAAAGATTCCCTTCATGCGGCCGTTGTTGAAATCATCATTAAAGAAAATGGCTATTGTCGTTATTCTACGATTCAAAACTGGAGTAACAACATTATCAATTTAGTGACCAAACGTGCCTATGTTTATAAAAACGGGATGATGGAATGGATTGATGGCAATATGGGTTCGATGATGAACATGAAGTATCCCGCTTGCATCTTAGCTGGAGAGGGTGCAAAAGGAAATACCATTTCGATTGCGTTTGCATCCAAAGGTCAACATCAAGATACCGGTGCAAAAATGATACATTTAGCCCCCAACACATCCTCAACCATCATATCAAAATCAATTTGTCGGAGTGGAGGAATCGTGAATTATCGAGGAACGGTTCGTCACACACGCAAAGCACTGGGTTCTAGGAGTCATATTGAATGCGATACCATCATTCTTGATGATATCTCATCGAGCGATACCATCCCTTTCAACATTGTTGAAAACCAAAGATCGCGAATCGAACATGAAGCCACTGTGTCTAAAGTCAGTGATGAACAACTCTTTTATTTGATGAGTCGTGGCATCAGTCAAGAAGATGCATTGCAAATGATCATCATGGGCTTTATTGAACCTTTTGCGAAAGAATTACCAATGGAATATGCTGTTGAACTCAATCAACTAATTAAACTCGAAATGAAAGGTTCTATTGGATAATCGTCGCAATCAAAAAAGATATTTAAAAACGTAAGTCATTGTTTTTATGCAACTACTTACGTTTTTTTGCTTCCAATGTTTATATTATTTTTGATATTATTTTTGATATTATTTATGCAATCATTAGTTGCTTGTCACCTTGACCCAAGCGGACTATAATGATGGTATCAAGGGAAGAAAGGAATGATTCATGACACCTTTTATCAAGCTGGAAATCGAATGTTATCGATGGAATGATTGGATGTGGGATTCAATGAGGAGTAATCAAAAACGGGAATTTGAATGCTCACTCGAAGAAATACCACTGCATGACTTAAGGGATGAACCTCATCTTGCTTATATCAAACCAAGACAGCAAGTGGTGGGAATGCTATTTGATTAGATAAACAGGGCAAAAAGTACTTCAATTTTTGAAGTGCTTTTTCATTTTTATGGATGAGAGGCTCCACTCATTTCTCAATGTATTCCTTGACAAAATCCTTGTTTCGTGTTAAAATCTTTGAATATCAAAGTAAATATTTCATTAGTGAAAAATCTCACTTCGGATCAAGTTCATTGTAATGGAATGAAAGGACATGTATGGAAATTAAAGAAATAAAAAAAATAATTAAAGATTTTGAGAAATCTTCGCTCATGATGCTTGAATTAGAATATGAAGGGTTTAAACTGAAACTATCAAAAGCATCCCCCCTACAAGAGAAGTCTGAAATCCCCAATTATCCTCTTCCAAAAGAAGGGGGAACAATTGTGAAATCCCCTTTGGTTGGGACATTCTATTTGACTGGAGGTCCTAACGAAACTCCGTTTGTGAAAGAAGGAGATGTTGTTGAGCCGGGTCGGGTTCTTTGTATGGTTGAAGCCATGAAAACCATGAATGAGATTCAATCCCCCATCCATGCCACCGTTAAATGCATTTTAGTCAATAACAAACAAGCCGTTGGATATCACCAGAATTTAATGGAGCTTACTCCCTATGACGAATAAAGTATTAATTGCCAACCGCGGTGAAATCGCTGTTCGCATTATTCGGGCTTGTAAGGAACTAGGGTTTCCATGTGTTGCGGTTTACTCTGATGTCGATCAAGATAGCCTCCATGTACGTTTGGCGGATGAGGCCATCTGTATTGGTGGCGTGAATAGCTATCTTCACATGAATAACATCATCAGCGCTGCGATTGCAACAGGATGCAACGCCATTCATCCAGGGTATGGATTTTTAGCTGAAAATAGCAAGTTTGCTAGTCTAGTTGAACAATGTCATCTCATCTTTATTGGCCCAAGTAGTCAAGTAATTGAGCTTTTAGGAAATAAAATAAACGCCAAAGTGATTGCAAAAAAATGCGGGATTCCAATCATCACCGATTCTGAAGGCAGCGTTGATTCAATCGAAGAAGCGATTTGTGAAGCTAGTCGTATTGGATACCCTTTATTAATTAAAGCAACGTTTGGGGGTGGGGGAAGAGGTATTACCCTTGTTCATGATGATAATGAATTGATATCGGAATTTAATCGTGCTCGATTCGAAGTGGAAAAAAGTTTTGGGTCTCCCGAAGTTTATCTTGAAAAGTATATTGCGAATCCACGTCATGTTGAAATTCAAATCATGGCAGATCAAAAAGGAGACATCGTGGCTTTTCCAGAACGTGATTGTTCGATGCAACGCCGTCATCAAAAATTGATTGAAGAATCTCCTTCTCCGATTGTTAGTGAAGAATTACGAACAATTCTATGCGAGAAAGCGATCGAACTCGCTCGTGAAGTAGGATATACTAGTTGTGGAACCGTTGAGTTTTTACTAGATCGCAATAATCATTATTACTTCATGGAAGTCAATCCTCGCATTCAGGTCGAACATCCGATTACGGAAGCCATTACGGGTATTGATATTGTTAAAACTCAAATTCAGCTGGCGTATGGACAACGTTTATCCATCACTCAAAAAGAGATTATGATTAAAGGCGTTGCGATTGAATGTCGCCTCAATGCGGAAGATCCAGATCATGATTTTCGTCCTTCACCAGGAATGATTCGAAACATCATCATTCCCGGAGGAATGGGAATTCGCATCGATACCCATCTATATGCTGGAAGTGAGATTCTTCCCTTTTATGACTCCCTAATTGCAAAAGTCATTGTTCATGCCCCGACTCGTTTGGAAGCCATTCGAAAAATGCGGGTGGCTTTGGAACAATTTATGATTGATGGTCCCAAGACGAATATTGAGACTCTATATTTGGTGATGTACAATACAGATTATGTGAAAGGAATTTACGACACCAATTTCATCAACAATTTTACTGAAATCGTAAAGGCAAATAAACATGAATGATTTTATTGATAAACGAAAGAAGATGCTTGAAGCCTTTAAAAAGGAATATCGAAATCGCACCAATGAAGGTGAAATGCGAGATATTCCGAAGGACATGTTTGTTAAGTGCGAGGAATGCAATGAGTTACTATTGGTTGAAGATGTTGAAAAAAATTTATGGGTTTGTCCCAAATGTGGCTTTCACTTTCGCATCAGTGCCCGTCTTCGCTTAAAAGCACTAGATTCAAACAACACGTTCGTAGAAATGAATCAAGAGTTGTCTTCGGTGAATCCCCTTGATTTTCCTCAATATCTCGAAAAAGTCGAAAAGTATCAAACAATCACCCAAGAGAAGGAAGCTGTTATCACAGGAACGATGATGCTAGGGAATATCCCTATTGCCATCGGAATCATGGATAGTTTCTTTATGATGGGAAGTATGGGAAGTGTGGTTGGTGAAAAAATCACGCGTTTAATTGAAAAGGCAACAATGATGCGTCTTCCCCTCATCATCTTTTGTGCCTCAGGGGGTGCCAGAATGCAAGAAGGTATGTTTTCCCTTATGCAGATGGCAAAAACTACAATGGCCTTAACGCGTCATGACGCCTCAGGACTCCTATCCATCATGGTTTTAACCCATCCCACAACTGGAGGAGTTGCTGCTAGTTTTGCAACGCTTGGGGATATCATTATTGCAGAGCATGGAGCCCTCATTGGGTTTGCTGGTCCCCGTGTGATCGAGCAAACGATTCACGAAACTCTTCCCCAAGACTTTCAAAAAGCAGAATTTCTCCTCGAAAAGGGATTTGTAGATATTGTAACAACGCGAAGGGAACTTCTTTCCTTATTAATCAAATGTTGTTCTTATCATGAGGTGGCACATGAATAAATCAGCTTGGGATATTGTAAAAATTGCACGACATCCAGAGCGGCCCACCGCTAGCGATGTCATTCAACTCCTTTTTCCCGACTTTTTAGAATTGCATGGGGATCGTTTGTATCAAGATGATCATACTCTACTATGTGGGTTAGCAATGTTAGAGGATCTTCCTCTTACCATCATTGCTCAAGAAAAAGGAAAATCAACGAGTGAGAAAATACGAGTGAATTTTGGGATGCCTCATCCTGAAGGATATCGAAAAACGAAGCGTCTCATGAAGCAAGCAGAAAAATTTCATCGTCCTGTCTTTTGTATCATCGATACCCCAGGAGCTTATCCAGGGATTGGAGCTGAAGAACGAG
>JAQVOS010000031.1 GCA_028702495.1 Bacilli bacterium | reverse complement strand
ATCCACAAACAGGATCGCGATCAATGGGGTGATTCACCGATCCATAACCAATTCCTACATCATGCATGTGACGAATGATGGCTTCAAAGGCTTTGGGATTTTTAGCAACATCTCCATCTACTTCAACGTAACTGATGTGTCCAGCATTGGTGAGGGCATGATAAGGAGCTTCAATATTGATTTTTTGAAAAGCAGTAATGGGGAAATAAACAGGGATATGGAACGAGTTGGTGTAAAACTCTTGATCCGTAATTCCAGGAATCAATCCGAAAATTCGCTGATCGATTTTCACAAATCGACCCGATAAGCCTTCTGCTGGCGTTGCAATTAAAGTAATATTGAGTTTGTAAATGCGACTATATTCATCACATTTACTCTTCATATGACCGATGATATCGAGTCCCAAACGTTGCGCTTCTTCGGACTCGCCATGATGATGACCGACTAATCCCACCAAGGTCTCCGCTAAGCCAATAAAGCCAATGGTAAGGGTTCCATGACGGATGACATCACGAATTTCATCTTCCCATCCTAGTTTCTCTGAATCAAGCCATACCCCTTGACCCATTAAGAAGGGGAAATTAAAGACTTTACGTCGACATTGAATTTCAAATCGTTCCAATAATTGATCTTTTACCAACTCGAGTTTTTCATCGAGTTCTTTGTAAAAGAGGGCAAGATTATGATTGGATTTTAAGGCAATACGCGGTAAGTTGATGGAGGTAAAACTTAAATTTCCTCTACCAGATGCAATTTCTTTTTCTGGATCAGCGACATTCGCCATCACGCGAGTGCGGCAGCCCATGTACACTACTTCACTGTTATAATCGTTGGGTTTATAATATTTGATGTTAAAAGGGGCATCGAGGAATGAAAAGTTCGGAAATAGTCGTTTTCCCGAAGTGAGAATCGCTTTTTGAAAAAGATCATAGTTTTTATCTTCCGGAAAATAGTTGATTCCTTCCTTAACTTTAAATATTTGGATGGGGAAGATGGGAGTTTCACCATTCCCCAACCCTTGAAGGGTAGCATCGAGTAAACTATGCATCACCATACGTCCTTCTGGTGATGTATCGGTTCCATAGTTTAGGGAACTAAATGGCACTTGAGCTCCAGCACGGGAGTGCATGGTATTGAGGTTATGAATGAGGGCTTCCATGGCTTGAAATGTTTCATCTTTAGTTTCTTGTACTGCATTGATTTTAGCTGCGTCGAGGATGTTATCAATGGTTGAAACATCTTTTAAGATCTTACGAATCGATTCAAGATAGGTAACCCCTTCCATTGTAATGGGGGTTTCATGATCAACTGCGATACATAAATTCTTAATTTCATCTTCAGTAGTTGAAGGATTGACAAAATGCGTGAATTTATATAAATTTTTTCTAAAAGCTTTCTTGTAGGTTTTTCGAACTCCTTCGGCCATGGCATAATCAAAATTGGGGACACTTTGTCCACCATGTTGATCGTTTTGGTTGGCTTGGATGGCAATACATGCCAAAGATGCATAGCTTCGAATATTATTGGGTTCACGAATATAACCATCGCCTGTTGAAAAACCGTTTTTAAACAACTTGATGAGATCAATTTGGCAACAAGTTAAGGTGAGCGCATAAAAATCCAAATCATGAATATGAATGTCGCCATCGAGATGTGCTTCAGAAAAACGCTTGTCAACAACATAGGATAAATAAAAAGCTTTGGAAGACTCTGTCCCATATTTTAACATCGTCCCCATTGGGGTATCAGCATCAATATTGGCATTTTCACGTTTTGAATCTGCTTCCTCTGCATTTTTAAATGTGATTTCATGAAGACTTTGCATCAACTTAGTTTTGGCTTCGCGTACTTTTGTTCGCTCTGCACGATATAAAATATACCGTTTAGCAACGCTATATGCTTTATTTTTTTGCAGTTCTTCTTCAACCAAATCTTGTACTTCTTCTACCGTTGGAATAGCGTCACGATAATGAGAATCAAGATGACTCACCACCGCATTGGTCACTTTCCCTGCAAGTTCATAATCAAGCATAGCAGCAGCTTCTTGTGCTTGCGTGATGGCAACGAAGATTTTTTGTGAATCAAACTTTGTTTTTCTCCCATCGCGTTTAATAATAAATTTCGTCATATGTGTCTTCTCCCCTCATGATTGGCAAGTCCCTTATTTAAATCAAATAAAAAAATTTTCTTTAAAACTAGATAAAGAAAACCAGTTTTTCTTGCTTTTAACATGCCCAATTAATTGCTATAGCCTCATTATATATATCCTTTATTTTGTTGTCAAGTTGAAAATTTATTTTAAAACATTTTCACAATTACCCTCAAATTTTCATTGTTTTCCTTGCAAAAAATTGAATTTTATGTATAATAGAAGCATACTCGGAGGAAAATATTATGCCTATAAAATTAATAGGAGTGACCGCACGCGTCCTCTTGGAAGATGATGTTCGGAAACAATTCGTCAATGAAAGATACCTTGTTCCCCTTCACAAACGGGGATTTAACACCCTGATGTTGACACTCGATAATCCTCATTTGGAAGAATTACTTGCTTTATGTGATGGCTTCTTAGTCACTGGGGGAACCGATGTTGATCCAAAGTATTTCCATGAAGAAAACGCAGGAGAATCCAAAGGTTGTGATTCGTCTTTAGATGATCTTGATCGAATGGTTGTTGAATATGCTCATCAACATGAACTTCCAATGCTCGGAATTTGTCGAGGACATCAAACCATCAATGTTTTTTTAGGAGGATCGCTCTTCCAGGATATTGGCAAATCTCATAGTGGCGTTCGTCACCATGTTCATAGCCTTCCTAACCGTCTTTTTAACTTCCCTAACACATTTGAAACCAATAGTTGGCATCATCAAGCCATAAAAAAGACAGCTCCCAACTTAGAAGTTGTAGCTGTCAGTGATGAAAATGTTATTGAAGCATTCATTCATGCTTATTTACCCATTATTGGAATTCAGTGGCACCCAGAAATGATGCCCGAAGATCCTCAAAGTATTCATATTTTTGATGTATTTGCTTCTTTATTTGATCGTTAATATCCATTAGGATGTTCTTTATGAAATAGATAAGCAGTTTCAATCATCTCATCTAACCCCATTCTTGGCTTCCAGCCAAGAATTTTTTCTATTTTGCGACTAGAAGCAATGAGTTGATCAGGGTCTCCTGCGCGACGAAGTCCAATTTGTATGGGGACCTTAATTCCTGTTGCTTTTTCACAACTACGAACAACCTCCATAACAGAGTATCCTTTTTCTGATCCTAAGTTAAAGATATTGCTTTCATGACCCTTTAGTAAGTATTCAAGCGCTAAAAGATGGGCTTCAATCAAATCTTCCACATGAATATAATCCCGAATACAAGTACCATCAGGGGTTTGATAGTCGTTCCCATACACTTGTAAAGTCGTTCTTTTTCCAAGAACGGTTTGTAAAACAATGGGAATGAGATGCGTTTCAGGATTGTGATCTTCACCGATTTCATGGGTATGATAAGCACCTGCAACATTAAAATAGCGAAGGCTTACATAACGAACACCATGAGCGGCATCCGCCCACTTCATCATTTTTTCCATGGTCAGCTTGGTTTCACCATAAGGATTAGTGGGAATGGTGGGACTTTCTTCGGTTAAGGGCATCACATCTTGCTTTCCGTACACGGCAGCACTCGATGAAAAGATGATTTTGCGAATGTTGTGCTTCACCATGGCATCAAGCATAGTTTGGGTGCCAGTCACATTATTATCAAAATATTCAAGGGGTTTTACCATGGATTCACCCACAAGCGATTTTGCACAAAAATGAACGACCGCACCAATCGCTTCTGCTTGAAAAACGCTTGAAACAAAATCGACATTGCGAATATCGCCGATGTAGATTTTTGCTTGGGAATCAATCGCTTCAACGTGCCCTGTGGAGAGATTATCAATCACAACCACCTCGTAACCCCGATTGATTAACATTTTTACACAGTGGGATCCAATATAACCTGCTCCCCCACATACACAAACTTTCATTCAAAAACCTTTCCGAATTGAAGCATCAATTCTTCTATCATTAAATCGAGGGCTTCGGTGATGGTAACATAATCAATGGGGTCAGGAACACGATTATCAATGACGTAATCGATGTCTACTGTTGTACCATCAGCGAATTTAACACGAATGATATACTCATTGAGGGCATTTTGTAAGATACCTGTAAATATCATTTCCGTGAATGACTCATTATATAAATGAGTATCTGCAACGGCAAATCCATATTTTTTACTAATAACTTGCATATTTGCCACTTGATGATAGCCACTTTCTGGCCAAGTAACTTTGGCACTGCTTTTGGATAAGAGACTAGTTGTAATAGATGCAAGAAATGTTTCTTTCGTAAAATTCTCATCAACCGTCCCAATTCGCTTCTTTGCAATCGCATAGGTATCAAGTGAAGTGCCTGCTGCATTAATCAACTGAATCGATATTTTACTTTGATCAATGGTAATAATATTAGCGCATGCTGTTTGTTCAACAATCTTTGCATATTCGGGGTTGGGTTGAGCCCCATAAAACTTGGGGCCTCCAGAGCCGCCAATGATATAAGTGGTACCACGAATGGGATCGTTGCTGATTTGATTGTTATACATTTTATAACTACGTGCATAGACGTGGTCATGACCTGATAACACCAAATCAACTCCGTAACGATCAAATAGTTTTAGCCATAAATTTCTAACATTGACTGAATCCGAGGCATAGGTGCTGCCATAAAAACTGCGATGCATCGCACAAATCACAAAATCAACATCAAGATTGGCTTCCATGACTTCGGTAAACCAAGCAGTATTGGCCGTTTGATTCTTTGATTCTGAATTAATCATGATAAAAAGGGCGTTGTTATAACGAAAATAATAACTCGTGTTCAAATTGGCTTCAGGACCATTTTGGGGATTTCTAAAAAAGGCATTGTAATAACTTCCATCATAGGTTTGTGGAGATGGTGAAGCATCATAATATTCATGATTTCCTGGAACCGTTGCAACAACTGTTTTAGCAACATTGGATTGTTGATAAAAATAATCCCAGTAGTTCTCTTTTCCACCACGATCGACGATGTCGCCTGTAAAGAGGGTAAAGCCTATATCCGGATTGATGGCATAAGCACTTGTCATCAAGCCATTAAAGATGCTTGCTTGACTGAGACTTCCATACTGGGGATCAGTGATGTGGACAAAAGAAAAAGAGGTTGATGATACCGCCGTATTAAAGGTGTGATTGCTGGAGAAAGTTGTCTTTCCAACGCGGTACATATAATGAGTATTAGGAATTAAATCAGATAAAGTGGCATAGCAAACGTTTCTTTGGGCAAACCCCTCTGATAAATAGCCTCCTTCACTGGCGGCTTTACTAAAGGGTCGACAGGTTCCAGCCACGATTGTTTTATTAGCATAAGTAGTATCTGTCGCTACGGTATATTCCACAACAGCATCTGTAATATCAGAATGCCATGAAACATTGATACTGGTTGCAAGATCTTCTCCTGGAGTGGTCGCAATGTAGTAGGCCTGACCACTTGCAGCTTTGACAGGAATAAAAATTAAAACAGATAGAATCATAATTACAATAGCAAATAATTTCTTCATAAGTACCTCCAACGCATATTATATCATAATTTACAGGTGAAGAAAAGACAATTTTCATCACCTAATCATATAAAAACCCGGTTTTACCGGGTTTTATTATTCAGAACGAATGACTTCACCCACATAAAGCCGATGAATTCCTCCAGCACTATAATAGGTCTTTAATACGGCTTCGGGGAATTGGCTTGCATCCATATCTTGATGGTAGATCTTTTTACAAACCAATGTTTGATAAGCTTGTTTAAAGGTCACCCCATCACCTATAGCAATCGGTTCAAAGTGGACATCAGCCACTTTGCTCGTGTTTTTACCACTTCTTGTTCCCAAATAGGACATTTCTTGTCTAAAATTGGTGTTATAAAAGGAAATGGTGAAGGTAGAATGACGTTCCATAAACTCATAAGTGTAACGCGTTGGACGAACAAAGCACATAAAGACTTCTTTTCCCCAAAGGGTTCCAATCATTCCCCAACCAATGGTCATCGTATTATAATCATCAATGGGGCCTGCGGTGAGCAAACACCCGTTATAGATTTGTTGGCTTAAATCATTCATAGAAACAACTTTCTCCGATGAATTCACGCAACAATGAATTGCATGGAACCAAACGATCATCAATATCTTTGAAATATTTTAAGAATTTAACAAGGCGATTGGCTTGAATAAAGTATTCATTGTTACGATCAATTGAGGATAAAACAGGGAGAGCATATTTTTTCATAACCCCTAATTCATAGGTCAATTCGGTATTAAATACATAATCTGCTTCTTCTTGGAATGGATAAATCCATTTAAACTCACCTCGACGAACAGATTGCCACATTGCAAACGTATTAGCCGGAGACGTTTTACGATACTTTGCATCGCGAACAATTCTTCGAAGCAAACGAACATCGGTAGCGATGATGGGATTATGATTGTCGATGTTGATTTGGGTTGAAGGACTAATATAGATTTTAAACTTCTGATGCTTTGGAACCAGTGAGGTTAGTTTTTCATTTAATGCATGAATACCTTCAATGATGATGGGTTGATCATGTGAAATGCTAATTTTAGGTCCAAGAACTCGTTTTCCTAGTTTAAAATCAAAAACAGGCAACTGGACTTCTTCTCCTTGAATGAGATCTAAGAGATGACGATTGAATAAATCGACATCAAGGGCATCGATGTGTTCCAAATCAGGTTGACCAAATTCATCTTTAGGAGCATCATCGCGATCTAAATAATAGTCATCAATGGAAATTTTTAAAGGTTTAATGCCCCGAGTCATGAGTTCAATACGAAGGCGATGGGAGAAGGTTGTTTTTCCTGAAGATGATGGACCTGCAATGGCAATGAGGCGAATGTTTTCAATGTCTTGCTTAATCTTCAGTCCCAACTCTGCAAGTTGGTTGTTGTGTTTAGTTTCACACATATTAACGAAATCAATGATGGTACCATTTTCAACATGGCGATTCATTTTCGCAATCGTATCAGCATCACACGTCACAGACCACTGTTTTGCATCGGATAACATTCTCCCATAACGTGGAGAATCTTCAAATGGAGGAATCTTACCACCGAGTTCTGCCCGGGGATATTGACAAATAAAGCCTGGATTGTACAAGTGAAGCCTAAACTCACGAACCATCCCCGTGGATGAAACCATGTATCCAAACATATAGTTGATGTAGCCATCACATTCATAGACATTGACAGTGTCCTCAGGACGATAGCGTAAAACATCAACTTTATCATCATAATGCTTTGCGGCATATACAGCCATGGCATCCGCTTTCGCCATTTTTTTCCGAATGATGGGAAAATTGGCATCACTAATTTTTTTGATTTCTTCTTCGAGTTTTTGTAAGAACGGACGATCAATCTTGCCTTTTATCCCACTGACTTGTACTGAAAATGAGCGCGACACACTTTGATGAAAGACCACAGTTGCTGTGGGATAGAGCCTTTCAATTGCCATGAGCATTAAATAACGCAAACTCGTTTCATACATTCTCACGGCTTCATGATTGGTTAAATCGAGGAATTCTATGTTTGCGTCGTAATTCATGTAATAACCCAATTCACGTAAACGATTGTTCACCTTTGCTGCATAAGCAACGATTCCAAGTTCTTTCGCAATCGCCTCTAGGGTTTTCTTTTCCTCATAAATATAAGGTTTGTTTTGTATTTTTATCGTATACATTTAAGTACACTCCTTTCTCTTCATCAATAAAACTTAGGACTAGTGACAAGACGCACATTAAGATGACACTATAAAATGTTGTGTCAAAAAAGCCTTGAATCAAAAATAAACCGAGGATAATCCCAATAAAATAATTGAGAAGGGATCGCTTCTTTAACATACGAACCATGCCACTCCCTAAAAATAGGAAACTGATCATTCCTACAATCCCTAACGTTGCGAGGGTTTGAACCCAATAGTTTTGGAAATATAAGAGATTATATCCCAAATCCTGACTTAGGCTCCTTAAAAACAAGGGAGAATTATAAGCCCCAATCCCAAAGAGGGGGTTCCCACGAAAGGCTTCCAGTCCTAATTCAAAAATCATCTTCTTTTCAAGTCGATCTTGAAGTCCAACCCGCTCATACCAAACGGTGCGAAACCCTAATGGGTTTGCAATGACTAGGCGAAACAAGAGCGCGAAGATCAAATATCCGATGGCAATTTTTCCTAAGAAAGATCGGCGTTTGGTATTTTGGAAAATGAGAATTAAATATGGAACCGCTAAAAGGAGCATGGCAATATAAGAACCCTTTGAATTAAAGACACCTGCCATCAACAATTGAAACAAAACAAGCATTAAACGACCCCATTTTGTTTCATCCTGAAGATACCATAATGTGCTCATTAAAACGCACACAAGATAGAGTAAGGAAACATGAGCGTATCCGCCCCAACCCAACTCAAATCCTCGTAGTATTTCAAGAAATGGTTTTCCATTCAACAGAAGGAAATAAAGACCAATCTCAAGGGCGATGGCAATGGAAAAGTACGAAAAACTTCGATACCCATACTCTCTCATGTCATCATTCATATGAATCCAACAATAGTATAAAATCATAAACCATAATAAGGCTTGAGCAATGCCCTGAAGGGCTAGCAGTACATCAATCGCAGTAAAAAGTGACATCACCATCGTTGCAATCCACACAAGATACCCTATAATCAAAGGATTCTTACGAAAGTGACGATGACGGATGAGATCGTAAACCAACAATCCCATAACTAAAGCCACACAAATTCCTTGATAGAGGTCAAGCGTTTGTTCACGATAAGTAAATAATGTGCTTAGGAGTAAGGGAATGAAGTGCTTACGTGGAAGATTTAAGCAAATGATGCCATAACTAATGAGGACCATGGGAATTGAATAAAGAAGCGTCATTCCAAAAGTACTGCAAAGAACGCTGAATAGGAATAAAAGTATGATATACCCGTTGTTTTTTAGGAATTGACGCATAAATCCACCTAAATGAAAATGTATACATATTATATCAAAAAAAGTAAGAATTGTAAAACACTATCCTCTATGAAATCAAAATTTAAGCATTAAAAAACCCCTACCAGATGGTAAGGGATCAATGATTATTTTGCAAGAGCATTCTTAGCTGCTTGACATAGAGAAGTAAAGGTTTCTGGCTCATGAATAGCAAGTTCAGAAAGCATTTTACGATTGACTTCAATTTGAGCAAGCTTTAATCCATGCATTAATTTGCTGTAAGATAATTCATTTAAACGAGCACCTGCGTTGATGCGGGCAATCCACATTTTTCTGAAATCATTTTTGCGTTGACGACGATCGTTAAATGCATAAGCTAATGACTTCATCACTTGAGCATTGGCAGTTCTATATAATCTGTGTTTAGAGCCAAAGTATCCTTTCGCAAGCTTTAAAATACGTTTGCGACTTCTTCTAGATACGACTCCACCTTTTGTCCGTGGCATATAATTCTTCCTCCTTCAATTATTTAATATTCGCAAGTTGCTGTCTGATGCGCTTCAAATCAGCTGCACATACAGTTCCTGCTTTACGTAAGTGACGAACTCTTTTTTGGGTTTTCCCAGGAGCTAAATGGCTTGTTCCGGGGCGCCCGCGCTTAACCAAACCAGTTGCTGTCAATTTGAAACGTTTCTTTGTTCCACAGTGTGTTTTCATTTTAGGCATATGTAATCTCTCCTATCTACCTATTTAACTTATTTTTTCTTGGGAGCCAATATGACCGACATGTTTTTGCCTTCCAATACTGGTTTTTGCTCAGCATTCGCAATGTCTGCTATGCGAGTAAGAAATCTCTCCAACACGGAAATATCAGGATCTCCGTAGTTCAACATTCTTGCACGACGGTGAAATGTTAAAGTGACCTTTAACTTGTCTCCATCTTGTAAAAACTTGATTCCATTTCTTAATTTTGTTTCAAAGTCATTTCCACTAATAACAGGAGTTAAACGTACTTCCTTAATGGTAATAATCTTCTGATTTTTTTTGGCTTCACGTGCCTTTTTTTGCATTTCATAACGATACTTGCTGTAATCCATGAAACGACATACAGGTACTGTGGCGTTGGGGGCCACACAAACCAAATCAAAGTTCCGTTCACGAGCCATCCGAATCGCATCTTGAGTGAGTTGCTCTCCTCGAGAAGTACCGGTTTCATCGATGACTAGGACTTTTGCAGCTCCAATGTTTTCATTCACTAAAGCTTCATTTTTTCGCTCGATATTCTTACTAATAAACGACACCTCCTAAAGTGTTGATTGGATTATCAAGCGAAAAGAAAAGTAGACGCAAAACGCCTACTTTTAATCCTACGGTTGTAGTGACATTTACCTACCAACGAAGTCAGTCAGGTGAGAAGTTAGGCTTCTTCTTTCCACTATGATAATTTATATTGTTATTATACCCTCTCTTTGCGATTCTGTCAATGATTACTTTTCAATAAAAATGAAATCACGCTGCTGATAAATCGAACGATTGAGAAGGGTGAGAAGCAAGATGAACCAACTCGTCCATATAACATGAAGCGGATTCATAGGCTTTCCTACACCTAAGAGGATTTGAAAGATGGAAAATAAGATGCCCTCATACGAAAGATTATGAACCATGATAAATAGAATCAAGGGAATTAAAATGGCCATCGTACTAGGCCGCCACTGTGTAAGGAGCATGGTAAACATTCCATAGACACCACCTCCCAAGCCAATCATCACCCATTCACGATAAGTGGAAAAGAGAACGACATAGTGGCTATCAATTATCCATCCTACCAATGTTTGGCAAGTAAAAAATACCACGCCTATTATTCCATTAAGACTCCATAAAATCAAGAGTTTTGTTCGAAAAACTTTCATTCTTGGGGTTTTCATTGCCATTAACAACCATGTAGTCTCTTCAAGTCGTGGTGACATCAAGCGATGCCATATAAAAACGATGAGGATAATGTAGATAATCTGAGTAATCTGACAGGAAACCTGTTGATACATGGTATAAAAATAGGGAGAACTACTCTTGCAGATATCAGCAAGGATGACATTTCCTACTGATACTGTTAGGATTCCTCCACCCATTAATAAGAAAGTGGTGGGCTCTAGTAACATCACTAGATACAATTTAACGCGTTTTTGGAACGATTTTTCCTTCATAAAGCATCCATTTAATGTCCCACAACGAAGCAAAAGGTCTCACATCGTGGGTAATGATGAGAATGGTTTTTTTGTGTATTTTTAATTTTTGTACTATGGATGTAAATTGATGAATTGTTTCCTGATCGAGCCCATTCAATGGTTCATCAAAAATGTACACTTTGGGGTAGTGACATAAAGCTTGAATGATCAATACTTTTTGTTTCATTCCTTTGGATAAGGACCCAATTCTCTTTGTAAGATCCAGTCGCCATTCTAGAGCAAACGTCTCAATGCGAGGCCCAAAATCAACCTTAGGTTCTTGTGCTTCGCATAAAAGCATCAAGTATTGACGGACTGTTAAATGATTGGGTAAGAGGATAGCATCAGGAATGTAGCCTACCTCTAGTGAAAAAGGCAAAAGTTCTCCTTGCGTTGGTCTAATGAGTCCAAGTAACAACCGAATAAGAGTTGACTTCCCCGCTCCATTTTCTCCGATTAAGAGATGCACCTTTCCTTTTTCCAAGGTGAGATGCTCGCTTTCAATCACAAGTTGATGCCCATATGATTTTTGAAAATACCTTTCATTGGTATAAATCAAATTCATAAAACACCAATTGATGGACATCGACCATTTGAATTGCATCTCGATAAAAGCAAAAAGAGTCGATGATTTGTGTTGAAGTGATGGAATCATTTGTTAGAATCATTCGAAAAGCGAGTTCGCCAATGGGATAATTTGATAAATGTTTGAGGGGAATTAAGAGAATTTTTGGATTGTCAATCTTGATGGGGAAAGACGAAGTAAAAGTATGGTTTGATAAAAGAGCGAGGTATTCTTCATTTGTATCTAAATAATCCTCCAAGAGGATTACTTCTTCTAGTGTCACACGATGATTGAGAATCTCGAACTCTGTAATCGTAAGTATTTCATCACCATCGAGTTCTAAAAGAACCCCTACTAAGGGTTGAAGCGTCCCTTTATTGAAAACACCCTTGATATGAGTCACACGAACGAGATTTTCATCAAGTGGGGGGCGATGATAATAACTGAGGGACCCAATTGATACACGAATATTATCTTGAAAGGAAAAAGCGAAAACCAGCCATACTTCATCAAAGAGTAGTTCCTGAGGAAAATCAATGGTAAAAAGATAAGAAAAGTCATAGAAAGAGTCTTCTAGAATCTTGACTTCTCGTTGGCAGACGATGGACTCAAGAGTAATAGGAATGCGATTATCGCCATTTTCAAGATATGTTTCACGAATCCAGGTCATATCAGCCATATAAGGATGGCGATCATTAATGAACAAATGGACATAGAGATTACCAGTTTCCTCACCATGAATGACCACATGACTATCTGGGATAAGGGTTAAGCGTATGGGGTGGGGTTTTCTTGTTGCCATCACAATCACAAATCCAATCATGATAAGAAAAACTCCTCCTATGATCCATTTACGCATCTTCTTCCACCAATTCAAAATAACTTGTTACAATATCAACAATTTCCCAAGCTCCTTGTTGAATACAAATCCAAAATAGCCATTTTTTCGTAAATCCACTCGAAATCCTTGCATCCCCTGTCACACGAAGGGTCATTTTCTTTTGTGGATATACTTTGATGGTCATTGATGATTTTTCGGTTTGTTGGGAGGAACTCTCCACTTCATAGCTTCCATCAATTTGAATTCCACCACTAGCCTCTACTTTTTTAATTTTCCCAGCTGCTTTCATGTTGAGACTTCCTTTAATGGTGATACAACGAGACATGAATTCAACTGTTTGCAAACTATAATCAAAAATAAAAATATCTCTTGTTTTATTACTTCGTGAAAAAATTACATTACCAACATAAGTCGCCTCTTTATACTCATACTCAATCGATGTGCTTGTTCCAATAAACTTAGTCGATAATCCTTTAATGCGCATTTTGACATATAAATCATCCATGTCTTTCATGAGCGTACAATGTGAATCTACAAATTCTAAATTTGAAAACTCGTCATGACCGGTGAGGGAGTAATTATCAATTTGAATATCTCCTGCTAAAAAGAACATGAATAGTAGGGTTGTAATAAGTATTTTATTCATACACGACCTCCATCTATATATATATTTCCGCTTGAGGTCACTTTTTACTAAAAGAAAAGAGTTAGTAATACTAGATTTCCTAGTATTACTAGCTCTTTTTCATTTTATTATGATTCTTTCATGAGTTGTTCGATGTCCTCGACGCTCTTGATGATATCAACACTTAAATTTACAGCGCCATCTTCCGTAATTAAAACATTGTCCTCAATCCGAATGCCAATGCCTTCTTCTTCAAGATAAAGCCCCGGTTCAACGGTCATCACCATGCCAGGAGCAAAGGGAATATGACGAAGAACAGGATCGTGAGTATCAAGACCAATCATATGACCAATTGAATGGAAATAGTATTTGACTAGTTCATGGTCTTCCTGAATAAGCCCCAATGTTTTCAGTTCATGAATAAGACATGTATTGGCAAATTGATTAAATTCGTTCCAAGTAATGCCTGGTTTTAAAAAGGCAATGCAGGCTTCATTCACACGTAGAACTGCTTCATAGACGACTTTTTGACGACCTGAAAATTTACCATTGACTGGATAAGTACGAGTAATATCACTGACATAGTATTCGGTCCGACACCCTAAATCAAAAAGAATGAGATCCTTTGCACCTGTTTTTACATTGTTATCTGTATAGTGTAGAACGGTGGCATTTTTACCCGTTGCACAAATGGTATCAAAAGCATTGGATTTATTTCCCACAAATTTGATATAACTATCAAAGAAAGTTTGAATTTGATATTCATACATTTTAGGACGAATATTTCTGACGAGATTTTCGATGCCTTCTTTGGTTGTCGCAATGCTTTCCTTGATAAGAGCAATTTCATCTTCACTCTTGATCATACGGAGCATAATGACATCATTATAGGTGTTCTTAATAACTAGCTCAGGATAATCTTTCATCATTTCTTTTGAAAAAAGATGAGCGAGGGATTTTACAACACTTTGAGCACGACGTTCTAAATCTAAGTATAGGGTTTCAATCCCAAGGGAAGTTTTACGAGTACTATTCAAGAGATTGTATTTAAAATCTTCAAATTGGTTGATGAAATGAACTTGCTCAATCCCTGATTGTTGTATGGCTTCTTCAAGTGACAACCTCTTCCCTACCCACTTACTTTGAATGGGGTCATGCTCTAAAATAAAGAGATGTTCTTGAATACCTTCTTTTCCTTTCACGAGCACCAAAATGGATTCTTCTTGGGTGATGCCTGCTAGGTAATAAAAGTTCTTATTGACTTCAAAAGGATAATCTTGATCGGCACTTTTGGGAAGGGCATGCCCTGAAAAGAAGACAGCAATAGAGTTATTTGAAAGAAGGTCGAAATATTTCTTTCTATTTTTTACAAAAAACAAAGTTTTCATTATTTCACGCTTTCTATGATAGACATTAAGGTTTTTACTAAATGGTTTGCAGCAACAATGGCTTCTTCTTGAGTGGTTTTGCGGATGGATAAGTAAAGTTTCATTTTTGGTTCTGTCCCACTTGGACGAACGACAAACCACGAACCATCTTGTAAAAAGAATTTCAAAACATTTTCTTTGGGTAAGGCAATCGCTTCAAGTAACTCGCCTTTTTTGCGGACTGATGTTTGATAATCTTCCATCATCTCAACTGCAAAAGGAAGGGTTGCACCCCGAAAATAATCGAGAATACGACCAATTCGGGAGGAGCCTTCGATTCCTTCTAGTTGGATGTTGACGAGTTGATCGTGGAAATATCCCACCTCTTGATAAATCTCCTCGAGACGATCGATCAAGGTTTTTCCTTGATGGGCATAATAGTTGGCCATATCGGCGATTAATAGCATCGATTGAAGGGAGTCTTTATCTCTTACAAACGGACTGACCAAGTATCCGTAAGATTCCTCATATCCAAAGAAGTACTTTTCTTGTTTTTCTTCTAGTAAGGCAGCTTGCTCCCCAATGTATTTAAATCCCGTCAAGGTAGACACTACTTTTAAGTTATGTCGTCTAGCAATCACAGCCCCAATATCAGAAGTGACAATGGTATTAAACACAACTCCTGGATAGTATCGATGCGTACATAAATAATCAAGGAGTAGAGCGCCTGTTTGGTTACCCGTTAAAAAGTGATATTTTCCTTGATGGAGAACCCCTAAACCAATGCGATCTGCATCAGGATCGGTCGCAACCAAGAGGTCGTACTCTCCTTTAGCTTGAGTAACTGCAAGGTTAAAAGCCTCCACATTTTCTGGATTAGGACTTTTTACGGTACTAAATTCAGGATCAGGAATCATTTGTTCTTTCACTGTTGCAAATGGATAATGAAGACTTGATAGAAGTTTGCTTGCGAGTTTTCCTCCTGTTCCATGAAGGGGACTATACATCACGCGAATAATCTTTGTCAAATCGGGATAGACACTTACTGTTTTTGCTAAAGTGAGATAAGCTTCTTCCACAAGAGGGGAAACCATCTCAATCATTTTTGTTTGAACCAATGCATCCCAATCGAGGGGGTTAATTGCAAACATCGAGGGGGCAAAAGAAATGTCCTTTACTAATGCTTCGACTTTTGAAGGAACGAGTTGACATCCTTCATGATCATAAACTTTATACCCGTTGTATTTGGGAGGATTGTGTGATGCAGTGATAACAATACCACCCGATGCTTTTAAGTATCTAACAGCAAAGGATAAGAGGGGGGTGGGAGCAATGTCTGGAAAAACATAGACTTTTACTCCTAAAGAGGCCAGCACACGGGCACTATCATGAGCAAATTCAGTAGAAAAATGACGTGAATCATAGGCAATCACACAACTTGGATGTTCATAATTTCGTAATAGATAGGTTGCAAATCCATAATTGGCACGTCGCAAAACATATTGGTTCATACGATTGGATCCAGGGCCAACAATTCCTCGCATTCCCCCTGTACCAAAAGATAGTTCGCCATGAAAAGCTTCCATTTCTTCTTCTTTTGTCATTTTCATTAATGATTCTCTCATTAATGAATCCAGATTGGGTTGTTTTAGCCAGTCATTCATAGAAAATACTCCTTTTTAATAATAATGCTGATCGATTGTTATTATTATAGTATATTTTTCAATTTTTTGTTTCATTTTTGCAATGATGATTTCTTTTAAAGCATCTTCTTTCATATCATAAGGGGAAGGAACCAATACATCAAATAGTATTTTTGGTTTGTTCCCTTTTGTACGACGAAAGTCGTGAATGTTGACGCGTGGATCAATTTCACTCATGATTTCGAGGGTTATAGCCTTTAGTTCTAAGGTTTTTTCATCACTCATGTCGACGGGATCCATATGAATCACCATATTCCACCCTTCTTTTTCTAAAAAATCTTGCTCAATGCCATCAATCATTTCATGGCTCTTCATGATATTCTCATGAGCATCCACTTCAACATGAACGGTAATAAACGTCTTCTTTGGTCCATAGGAGTGAATTAATAAATCATGAATGCCTAAAACATTCGGATATGCTTCTAGTTTCTCGCGAATAACTTGAATGATTTTAGAGTCAGGAGCTTCCCCGAGTAAGATTGAAACCGTGTTTTTAATGAGAACAAAGGCGTTGTATAAAATAACCAGTGAAACCAATAATCCAATGATTCCATCAATGTTAAATTGGGTGAGGCGGAAAACGACCATTGACAGTAGAACGGTTGTGGTGATAAGAATATCGTTTGCACTATCTTGGGCGGTTGCACGAAGGGCTAATGAAGAAATAAGACGTTCTCCTTCTTTATATAAGAACCACTGTGAGACTTTAATGAGAATAGAGGCACCTAATATTGCAATCATCCACCAAAATTGTGATAAATCAATGGCTGTCGGTGTGATAATTTTTGAAAGTGAGGATTGGAAAAAGAAAAATCCAACCGCAAACATAATGAAGGAAACAACCAAACTCCCAACATATTCCATGCGCTGGTGGCCATAAGGATGTTCAGAATCTGCGGGAGATAAGGACAACTTAAAAGAAATAATTGTGATAATGGAGGATGCACTATCCATTAGATTGTTAACTCCATCAGCTAAAACAGCAATACTTCCCATGATGAAGCCAAGAATCATTTTTCCAATAGCGATGATAATATTAGTAATCACACCATACCATGCACATAGAACACCATATTGATTTCGTACAGTTGCGTTTTCAACATTGTTATAATCACGTATAAAAATTCTACCAAGTCGTTTTAACATAATAGTTTCCTTCCTTCATATTAAAAATCATTACTTTTCAGTAATGATTATAGCATACTATTTTGCATTTTTTTCAACAAAACTGACAATATCACTTACTTTGTGAATTTGTTGAGCAGCTTCATCATTGACTTCAATCTTAAATTCATCTTCGATTGCCATAATGAGTTCAACAGCATCGAGTGAATCAGCTCCTAAGTCTTCAGAAAGACGAGAGTCTATATTAATTTTATTGGCATCTATTCCTAATTCTTTGGCGATGATGGCTTTGACTTGTTCAAACATATTATTCCTCCTTGAATATTTGATATAACTATCATAAACTATTTTTTGTATGAAGTCAAGATTTTTTTGTTGGAATGACGAATTTCACTGCTTGTGGTACAATCTCCATTGTGATTTGTGGAGCATGGGCAATTTCGCCATCCATACAATAAATAATGGGTTTTGGGGCTGCAATTTCTACTTTTTTACCACGTACATAGGTAATAATGGATTGTAGCCGTGGATCATCAAGATGCTTTCCTTGTTTGTACACTTTGATAATCGAGATGAAACGGAGGCGAGATATGGGTTTTACCACCATGACATCGAGGTATCCGTCATCAACAGATGCGCGAGGTGCACAGTAATAACCTCCACCATAGCAAATACCGTTGGCAGCGGTGCATAACAAGAAGGCATCTTTCGCAATCACTTGTCCATCAACAGATATGGTGGCAAGACTTTTCATACTAAAAAGAAGGCTATAAAAAACACCCAAATTATAAGCGGCTTTCCCACTAGCCCAGCGTTTATTCTTAATGCGAGTCATATTATCTGCGGCAACGGCATCAAAGCCTAAATTACAGATATTGATGGTATAACGATCATTGACTTTGAATACATCAATCGTTTTCTCTTCTCCTTGAACCAAGGCATCAAGATTCAAGAAATCCTGATAGGTTCCAAAATTCTTAATGAAATCATTCCCTGATCCACTAGGATAGCATGCCAAACTGACATTAGGATACCCAATGATACCATTGGTAACTTCATTGAGCGTTCCATCACCACCGCACGCATAGAAGCGAATTTTTTCTTCGGGATATGCCTTGCAATAGGCTTGAGTAAATTGAAAAGCATCATTGACATCGGTGGTCACATGAAAATCATATTGAAATTCAGCAGATTTCGAATGCAAAAAAGCTTCAATATCGGGCGTAATATCTCTTTTGCCTGCTTTGGGATTGACGATAAAGACATGTTTCATTTTTTTACCTCTACTATATTAAATATTTTCCGTTTACCATATTCGAAAAAGACATAATTAATCGTTATAGTAATCATTAAGGGCAAATTCACGATGACCTGTTGCATCGCTTCAACGATTTTTTGGGTTGCTTGAAGGGACGTGTCATACCTCAGTAAGCGACTGGTGGCCAAAAATGCTTCTTTGTCCTC
>JAQVOS010000072.1 GCA_028702495.1 Bacilli bacterium | reverse complement strand
CAATGCAATAGCGCCACCATTGGGATTGGTTTTATTGAAAAGTTCCTCTTTGGTAACTCCGAATTCGTCAACTAGTTCTTTCACAACACCCAATGATTGTGCTGCAAATGCTTCATTAAGTTCTAATGTGTCGATGTCTTTAAGTTGAAGATTGGCATACTTTAATGCTTGTTTGATGGCAGGAGTAGGACCTAATCCCATAATAGATGGATCAACACCACCTTGACCAATGCCAACGATTTCAACAAGTGGTCTTAAGTTGTGAGTTTTCACATAATCTTCAGATGCAAGAATTATAAAACTTGCTCCATCGTTGATACCCGATGAACTGCCGGCAGTAACAGTTCCATCTTTCTTAAAAGCGGGACGAAGTTGACCTAGTTTTTCTAAGGAGGTTGTCCGATTGATGTATTCATCTGCTGCAAAAATAATATCGCCTTTACGACTAGGAATGACAACAGGAACGATTTCGTGTTTAAATTTGCCTTGATCTTGAGCAGTAATGGCTTTCTTTTGGGATTCCCAAGCAAAAGCATCTTGTTCCTCACGGGTAATACCATATTTTTCAGCAATGTTCTCGGCTGTGATTCCCATGTGCGTGCCTTGGAAAGCATCTGTTAGAGCATCATATAGCATATGATCGCGCACGATTTGTTCACCCATTTTAATTCCACTACGAACTTGTCCAGGAATTAGGAAGGGTGCGCCGCTCATAGATTCAACACCACCAGCAACCACTAAATCATGTAATCCAAGGGCAATATCGGTAAAGCCATTCATCACCGTTTTCATACCCGAACCACATACCATATTCACGCCATAAGCAGGTACTGATGAGGGAATACCTGACATGATTGAAATTTGTCGAGCAACACCTTGTTTAAGACCAGCGGGGAGAATATTGCCCACCAATACTTCGTTGATGTCGTCAACGGAAATGTTTGCTTCTTTGATGAGAGCTTTCAAAACTTGCGAACCAAAGTCTGCAGGGTGTAAGGTCGAAAGAGTTCCCATGAATGAACCGATTGCACTTCTTCTAGCCCCGATGACATAAACTTTTTTCATTTCTTTTCCTCCTAAAATGTTCTGATATCGATTTAATAAATATCAATAAATAATTAAACTGGAAACTGCTTAGAAAGTCAATATTGCCTTCTTCTTCTAGTTTATCAAATAATGTGAACAATTACGTATAGTACATTCTTATTTTATCACATTGATGATATGTTGTCAATGAATATGAAGGCAATCACCATTTATGTGACTACAGTTAGATCATTGTTCATTATCATCATCATGGGGAAGAGAGTGAGTTGTTTCTTATTATTATAACGTAAAATTAAAAAGAGATTGCCCTTCAGCAATCTCTTTTCAAATGAAATCTATAATATTTCTATAAACTTACTGTATCAACTATGATACCCATCCCGTAATCATAATCTGAATCATATAGGTGAGAATCGGCACAATGATTGAAATCCCTCGCCATATCATTTGTTGCTTATATTGTAATAGATTACGGCCAATACTCGCAATAATGATTCCAATGAGGTTGAGCCCAAGTAAAATAACGATTTCGCTTGTGTTAAAGAGATGGAATGCAAAAACCACAATTCCACTGCCCTCGCTTACCTCTACATCAATAAAACGATATCTAATAACGATATATAAAGATAGTATCGTTGTAAGCACATAGATAATAATGGATATAATGTTAAGCACTTTATTAAAACTATAATTTTATTCATTACATTCTTCTTGTAAGGTAATATTTTATCATTCTTATCAAACTATTTCGTTGACTTTAATGCTTCGGATTCCGCTTTTCATGACCCATTTTCTTAAAATTGGATGATAGATAAATAAACATTTGATTCTTTTTAAATAGAGTGTCATTCTCATTTTTCTAGTTTCTACCTGATATTGATGATGGAAAGATTTATTTCCTCCATTGATTATATGAGCTAATATCATGGCACTTTTTATAGCATAACTAATTCCTTCTAAGGAACTGGGACTTACAAAACCTGCTGCTTCCCCAATAAGAAAAGCTTGATCATGTCCCAAAAAGAAATGTTTCATCAAGCGTGGACGCATCACTAAGCAAGCTTCTATTTTTACAGCATTAGAAAAATCAACTTGTAATTTGAGTGAAACTTTCTTCTTCTGTTCTTCAAATAGGGTTCTTGCGTTTTTACTAGGATACGCTCCTCCAAAAATGAGATAGTCATCCTTTGAAATACTCCACGAATAACAATCTGTGATTGTTGAATCAAAAATACACGAATATACTGGTTTAATATCGACGTTCTTAAACCATTGTTGGATGGCAGTATAATAGCGATACTTTGCTTTTGGATATAAATAATGACGAAGGATTGAAGAAGCCCCATCTGCTCCAACAACCATATCGGCTTCACAAGAAAAAAATTCATTCTTTTCATTTTTGTAAGTGACAACATATTGACCTTCTGTATTTTTATCAATCTTGATAACGGTGCAGGAAGTTGCTTTTTCAACATGATTTGGAATTTTACTCATTAGCCAACAATCAAATGCATGTCGATTCATATTCAAGTACATTCTTTGATAACTTCTCTCTAAATGATGATCAAAGTCAATTGTTTTGACGGAAAATATTTGTGGATCGACGACAACACTTTTGGGAATAGAAAGGGAAAGCTCAGCCAATACTTTTTGAGCATCGGGAGCAAGGAGACCACCACAAGGTTTATGAAAGCCTTCATTACTATTATTTGGATTTTTCTTATCGATGACCAAAATGGTTTTATTCTTAATGCTACTGGCAAGAATGGAACCTGCCGGACCTAATCCGATAATTATGATATTATAATATTTCATCACTGTTCACCTATTTTGATTAATTATAGCATTTTTTTCTAAGAAAAGAAAGAATACTAAAAAATATGATACGAATAGAGTTCATTTTTCTCGTAGCCATTACACAATCAATTCCCTATTTTACTTCGTTTTGAAAAAGCACTTTGTAACATCTCATAAAATTTTTCAAATTCGTGAGAAATATCTTAAAAAATATGCTATAATAATACAAGATATATATTAAGAAAGGAAATTATATTATGCCATTAGTAAATACGAAAGAAATGTTTAAAAAAGCTTATGAAGGTGGATACGCCATCGGAGCATTTAATGTGAACAATATGGAAATCGTTCAAGCGATTACTGAAGCTGCAAAATTAGAAAATTCACCCGTTATTTTACAAGTTTCTGCTGGAGCTAGAAAATATGCAAAACACGCATATTTAGTAAAATTAGTAGAGGCTGCTGTTGAAGACACAAATCTTCCAATTGCGCTTCATTTAGATCATGGGGATAGTTTTGAACTATGCAAATCATGTATTGATGGAGGATTCACTTCTGTTATGATTGATGGTTCTCATTTATCATTTGAAGAAAACATTGCTGTCACTAAAAAAGTTGTTGAGTATGCTCATGCTCGCAATGTCACCGTTGAAGGAGAATTGGGAAGATTAGCAGGCATTGAAGATGATGTTAATGTGAATGATGAACATGCAAGTTATACAGATCCACAACAAGTTCAAGAGTTTGTTCAAAGAACGGGTGTTGATTCCTTAGCCATTGCCATTGGAACTTCACATGGTGCTTACAAGTTCAAACCAGGTCAAAAGCCACAATTGCGTTTTGATATTTTAGAAAAAGTTCAAACATTATTACCAGGATTCCCCATTGTTTTACACGGTGCTTCTTCTGTTATGCCTGAATATGTAAAAATGATTAATGAAAATGGTGGTAAAATGGCTGATGCGGTTGGTATTCCTGAAGAAATGTTAAGAAAAGCAGCAACCATGGCAGTATGCAAAATCAATATTGATTCTGATTTAAGACTAACAATGACCGCTAGCATTCGTAAACATTTCAATGATTATCCTGATCATTTCGATCCTCGCCAGTACCTAACTGATGCTCGTACTAACTTAAGAAACACTGTTCAACACAAAATTAAAAATGTTTTAGGAAGTTCAAATAGAATTTAATTCATTGAATATTCTTATCAAAGATAAAAGGAGAAACAATTATTTGTTTCTCCTTTTCATTTATATCATTTCTATAAACATCTGACTACTTAAAACTTGCAAATGTTTAATATTTTCAAAACAATGAGGTGATTCATCTAATGCATCGGGAAGTTGCGAGAATCCACCTTGCATACAGTGTAATGTTTTCTTGTGGCATGGTGCTGTAAGAATTGGTGATCATTAATTTGTAATCTTGATACTAACCATCAAAGGTATACCTTCTATTATTGGTACATAATCAATTGCTTCATTTGCAATTGGCGAGACGACTTTGTCAATAGCAAATGAATCAAACAAGGCCATAACTGGACTATATTGAGTTTGTGTAGTTCCATCAACTAATGCACCATTACGATTATATACCCAAGCAAATAAATAGCCATCGGATGTGAGTGCTCCAGTGCGCAAAGTTCTAGTATCAGTTTAAATAATGGTTTCACCTACATTCAAGGGGAATTTGCTACTAATGTCAACTGTGAGTTGGCTCGTTTTATCTGTCCCATCGCCAAGTATACCATACCTATTATTTCCTCAAGTAAAGAAACGCCCCGATGAAGTAAGTGCGGAAGAACGATTTTTAGCAATTCCAATTTGAGCGATGGTTTCCCCAAGATCTAGCATAATATTACCAAGTGAGTCATAAACTTTATTTGCAATCGCATACGTAATCGTATAAGTATCTTGGGGGGAGATACTTTACATCCATATAAAAGAAAGGGGAGATAGTAATAATAAAAGGAAGATAGCAATCTTATTAAGCCTCAAATTCATAAATCCTCCTAAAAAAAGTAATTGTGACATTGTTATAGCAT
>JAQVOS010000030.1 GCA_028702495.1 Bacilli bacterium | reverse complement strand
GCTGAATCGCTCCAAAGGAAAATGGAAGAAGTCTATCACAATGCGTCCATAATTGCAAAAGAAAAAGGATATTTCATTTTAAAGAGTGTTAAAATGCCGTCCTAAAAGACTCCCACAAGGAGTCTTTTCTATACTTATAGAATTATTAAAAAACGAATATTATCTTGACAAATTGACTTCCATGTGGTACTATAATAAAATGCAATAGTATGTCGTATTCATTTTATGATGTAATCTTTTGTGCTTAAATAATAGCGAGGTGGAATATTTTGAGCTTTAAAAATGTCGTTTATGGAAAAAATCGTATTCGAAGAAATTACTCGCGCGTTCAAACGAATGTTGAACTCCCCAATCTCATCGAAGTACAAACGAAATCTTTTCAATGGTTTGTCGATCAAGGGATTAAGGAACTATTCAAAGAACTATCACCCATTAAAGATCATGGTGAGAAACTCGAATTATATTTGGGAAGCTATGAATTTGAAGAACCCAAATACACAATTCAAGAAGCAAAAAGAAACGATGTTAATTATTCGCAACCT
Source organism: Bacilli bacterium (assembly GCA_028702495.1). GTDB lineage: Bacteria > Bacillota_I > Bacilli_A > ML615J-28 > CAG-698 > JAQVOS01. Next base: position 18,939 of record JAQVOS010000030.1, on the reverse strand, counting down.
TTAAAGGTTGACGTCTTATTGAAAAACAAAGAAACAGGAGAAATCAAAGAACAAAAAATCTTCTTAGGTGAATATCCTGTGATGACTCCATGGGGCACTTTTGTCATCAATGGTGCTGAACGAGTCATTGTAACACAAATCATTCGGTCTGCGGGTGTGTTCTTTTCAAATTCTATTGACAAGAAAAGCGGGCAAGTGATGTATGCAGGTCAAGTTATCCCAACTCGTGGAGCTTGGATTGAATATGAAACAGGCACTAGAAATGTTTGGTATGCAAAATTAGATCGTAGTAAGAAAATTCCTTTAACAACTTTCTTACGAGCTATGGGTCTAAACTCCAATCGTGACATTGTCAATTTATATGGTCGTAGTCAATTTCTTGAAAACACCTTTACGAAAGATGATACTTTCGGTTCTGATGATGCGCTTGAACAACTTTATGATAAATTACGTCCAGGAGAAAAATCAACCCCTGAACAAGCTCGTGCTTATTTAGCTGGGCGCCTCTTTGATAATCGTCGTTATGATTTGGCAAGTGTTGGCCGTTATAAAGTCAACAAAAAGTTAGATATCATCGGACGATTAGAATTTTTGCTTGGCAGTAAATACAAACTTTTAGTTGAAGAAGATTTAGTCGATGAGACCACTGGTGAAATTATTTTTGAAAAAGGATCTTATACCCTCACTAAAGAACTTTGTGATTCACTCCGTAAAGTTCGTGCTAGTTATCGCAAAACACTGACTTATGATCAAATGCTTGAAGGGAATAGCGTTATTCTTGAAATCATAACCGTTGAAAATGAGCATCATGAAAAAATCAAACTCATCGGTAACAACCAAGAAGAAACCGCAAACCATATCACCTTATCAGATATTTTATCTTCCATTGGCTATTACATGAATCTTCATATGGGTATTGGATCGATTGATGACATTGACCATTTAGGGAATCGTCGTCTACGGTTGATAGGCGAACTCATGCAGAATCAATTCCGCATCGGTTTAACAAAAATGGAAAAGAATATTCGTGACCGGATGTCAACTACTTCCGATCCGCGCAATATCGTTCCCCAAAATCTCATTAATATTCGAACTCTAACCTCATCTATTCGTGAATTCTTTGGAAGTTCACAATTGTCACAATTCATGGACCAAATCAACCCATTGTCTGAGTTAACCCATAAACGTCGTTTATCGGCTCTTGGATCAGGGGGTTTAACTCGTGATCGTGCTGGTTTTGAAGTTCGTGACGTTCATGTTTCGCATTATGGTCGTATTTGCCCCATTGAAACCCCTGAAGGTCAAAACATCGGTTTGATTAACTCGCTTGCAACTTATGCCCGTGTTGATCAATATGGATTCATCGAAACACCTTATTTAAAGGTGATTCAAAAAGATGGAAAAGCCATTGTAACTGACGAAATGATTTACTTAACGGCTGATAAAGAAGAACTTTATTATATTGCTCAAGCGAATATTAAAGTCAATGAAACTAAAGAAATCGAAGATGAAATCGTCATCGCACGGCATATGGGCGAAACCATTGAAGCCAATAAAGCAAAAATTGACTTAATGGATGTTTCACCAAAACAAATTGTTGCCGTATCCACTGCATGTATTCCTTTCTTGGAACATGATGATGCCAACCGTGCTTTAATGGGTGCTAATATGCAGCGTCAAGCGATTCCACTATTACGTCCTGAAGCCGCTTTTGTTGCAACAGGAATTGAAGCCAAAGCTGCTCATGACTCAGGGATTGCTGTCGTTTGTGAAGGCGATGGATATGTACAATATGCCGATGCTCTAAAAATTGTTGTTCTTCAAGACAACGGTGCCTTAAAAACCTATCCTCTTGTTAAATTTGAACGCTCCAATCATTCAACCTGTGTCAATCAACGTCCTATTGTGAAAACGGGGGACATTGTGAAAGCGGGAGAAATCCTTGCCGATGGTCCATCTATGGATTCTGGTGAAATGGCACTTGGAAGAAATGTCGTCATTGCATTTATGACTTGGAACGGATATAACTATGAAGATGCGGTTATTATGAGTGAGCGTCTTGTTCAAGATGATGTCTACACCTCCATTCACATTGAAAAATATGAAGTAGAAGTGCGTGATACAAAACTTGGAAAAGAAGAAATAACATCTGAACTCGAAAATGAGAAAAAAGATGCGATGGCCAATCTCGACGATGTTGGCATTGTTCGTTTAGGTGCTGAAGTTAAAGAGGGCGACGTTTTAGTTGGAAAAGTGACTCCAAAAGGACAAACCGATCCTACTCCTGAAGAACGATTAAGCCATGCTTTATTCAGTGATAATTCAAAAGATGTTCGTAATACTTCCTTACGTGTTCCTCATGGTGGAGGCGGTATTGTTCATCGGATTGAGTATTTTAATCGCAAAAATGGCGATGATCTTAATCCGGGCGTTAATGAAAAAGTCCGTATCTTTATCGTTCAAAAACGGAAAATATCCGAAGGCGATAAGATGAGTGGTCGTCATGGAAATAAAGGCGTCATTTCTAAGATTCTTCCACAAGAAGATATGCCTTATATGGAAGATGGAACCCCTGTTGATATTATGTTAAATCCACAAGGTATTCCAAGCCGTTTAAACATAGGTCAAGTGTTAGAAGTTCATTTAGGAATGGCTGCTAAAAAATTAGGTGTTCATATTGCAACTCCTGTCTTTGATGGTGTTCGCAGTGAAGATTTAACCGATATCATCCGCGAAGCGGGAATGGATGAAGATGGAAAAACTGTTCTTCGTGATGGAAGAACGGGTCGCGTTTTTGACAACCGCATCAATGTTGGTGTCATGTATATGATTAAACTTGCCCACATGGTCGATGATAAACTTCATGCCCGTAGTGAAGGGCCTTATACATTGGTTACGCAACAACCGATGGGTGGTAAGGCACAAAACGGAGGTCAACGTTTCGGTGAAATGGAAGTTTGGGCTCTTGAAGCGTATGGCGCTAGTTATACCTTACGAGAAATGCTCACCATTAAATCCGATGATATGGTTGGACGTAATAAAGTTTACAAAGCAATTGTGGATGGATGTGCCATCCCCACACCTGGTATTCCCGAATCATTCCGTGTTCTTGTAAAAGAACTTCAAGGATTGGGAATCAGTGTGAAACTAATCGATAGTGAAACCAAGGAAGATGTGTCAAACAAGAGCTTGGTTGAAGAAATTACGCAATCATCAAAGAAAAATTTTGGTCTATAATCTAATGAGGTGATCTTTTTGAAAAAATACGATTATATTCAAATAGGAATCGCATCTCCAGAAGAAATCAGATCTTGGAGTTACGGTGAAGTCAAAAAGCACGAAACGATCAACTATCGGACCTTAAAACCCGAGCGCGATGGTCTATTTTGTGAAGTAATCTTCGGTCCTACCAAAGATTATCAATGCGCTTGCGGAAAAAGCAAACGCAACACAGAAAAAGGAAAAAAATGTGAACGTTGTGGCGTCGAAATTACTGAAAGTAAAGTTCGTCGTGAACGTATGGGTCACATTGAGCTTGCTGCTCCGGTTGTTCATACTTGGTATTTACGCAACAGTCCTAGTAAAATTTCTTTAATGCTCGATATGAAAACACGAGAAGTCGAAGATATCGTGTACTTAGCAGCCTATATTGTAACCGATCCCGGGAACGTTGAATCTTTATCAAGGGGAAGAATTTTATCAGAACAAGAATACGGACAATATCAACGTGAATATGGATATAAAAAATTTACAGCTCTTACTGGAGCTGAAGCAATCCAAAAATTGTTACAAAAACTTGATTTGGCTGCTGAAGTTGAAAAACTTCGCAAAGAATTAAAAGTAACATCCAAACAACGTCGTGAAAAAGTCATCAAACGCTTGGAGGTCATTGAAGCTTTCTATAAATCAGGCAACAAACCTGAATGGATGGTGATGGATGTGATTCCTGTTTTACCACCTGATTTGCGCCCTATGGTGCAACTCGATGGTGGACGCTTTGCAACCACCGATTTGAACGATTTATATCGTAGGATTCTAAATCGTAACAATCGTCTTCGGAAGCAATTTGAACAAAGAGCTCCAGCCCTCATTACTAAAAATGAGAAACGGATGCTTCAAGAAGCAGTGGATGCCTTAATCGATAATGGAAAACGTAACCGCAAAGTGGTTGTTGAAAAGAACCGTCCTTTGAAATCACTCTCAGATTTATTGCGAGGAAAACAAGGCCGTTTTCGTCAAAACTTACTTGGAAAACGGGTCGACTATTCCGGTCGTAGTGTTATCGCTGTTGGTCCAGACCTTCAAATGTATCAATGTGGTATTCCTCGGGAAATGGCCCTTATTCTATTTAAACCTTTCATCATCAATGCTTTGATGAAGAAATATGCTGAGCTTGCTGAAGTAACTGGCATGAAGATTAGCGTGAAAAAAGCACGTGAAATGATTGAAGAAGGTCATCCAGATGCCATGGAACAAGTTGAAAAGATTGTGGTTGAGCATCCAGTGCTCCTCAATCGTGCACCAACACTTCATCGTTTGGGTATTCAAGCATTTGAACCTAAATTAGTCGAAGGGAAAGCCATCCGTTTACATCCTCTCGTTACGCCAGCATTTAATGCCGACTTCGATGGTGACCAAATGGCTGTCCATGTTCCATTATCAGAAGAAGCTCAAGCCGAATCACGTCTTTTGATGCTTGCATCAAAGAACATTCTTGCTCCTAAAGATGGAAAACCGATTGTAACGCCTTCTCAAGATATGGTATTGGGGAATTATTACTTAACCATTGAAGATGGTCGAGACACGAGAAATGGTCGTGTCTTCAAAGATGCTTTTGAAGCAGAATTAGCTTATGAAAATGAAGAAATATCACTCCATACTCGTATTCTTATTCCTGCCAAATCTCTTAATAATACACAATTCACCCCCAAGCAACTCGATTCCTATCTCATCACAACTTTTGGAAAGATTATGTTTAATACCATTTTCCCCAAAAATAATGAAGATGGAAAAGGAATTCCTTTTATCAATGAAGCAACTACAAAGAATGTTACTGAAGGCATCGATAATCGTTTCTTTATTACAAAAGACATGCTAAGAAAAGGAATGAACTTAAGAGATTATGTCAATTCATGGATTGATGAAAATGAAGCCACTCTTCATGAGAAAAACCAGGAGCCTTATGACAAAAAAAGAGTCATTCCTCATCCTTATAAAAAGAAATTCCTTGCTGTTATCATAGCTGAAGTCTTTAAAAAGTATAAATTAGCTGAAACATCTAAAACGCTCGATAAGATGAAAGATCTTGGATTCAAGTACTCCACAATTTCTGGAATTACGGTATCCGCTTATGACATTACCCCCGTTAGTACAAAAGCTCAAATCATCGAAGATGCTGAAAAAGAAATTCGAAAACTTGAAAGCCATCTCGAAATGGGGCTTGTCAATGCATCAGAAAAACGTAAACTTGTCATTAAAGTTTGGACTGAAGCCAAAGCGCGTTTGGAAGAAGACATCAAGTCAGAAGTACAACGCCATTATATCGATAATCATTTATACATGATGAGCGATAGTGGTGCTCGTGGTAATATTTCAAATTTTGTTCAATTATCTGGTATGCGTGGATTGATGGCAAAACCTAATGGTGAAAGTATGGATATTCCCATTCGTTCCTCTTTCCGTGAAGGACTTACGATGTCAGAATTCTTCATTTCGTCCCATGGTTCTCGTAAAGGTTCAACCGATACGGCCTTAAAAACAGCGGAATCTGGATATTTAACTCGTCGTTTAGTTGACGTCAGTCAAGAAGTCGTTGTTCGTGAAGATGATTGTGGAACCGATAAAGGATTAGAAGTCGTAGAAATCAATGAAGATGGTAAAAATACCATTGTTCCATTGATTGATCGTATTCGTGGTCGTTTCACAGCAAAAGCTATTGTTGATGAGGCCACTGGCGAGGTCGTTCTTGGCCGTAATCAATACATCACCGACGACTTGGCTGAAGCAATTGTCAAACGAGGCATTAAAAAAGTCAATATTAGAACCCTTCTCACTTGCAACTGTAAAAATGGTGTCTGTGTGAAGTGTTATGGATCTGACTTATCAACCGGTGAAGTGGTTGAAAAGGGTGAAGTCGTAGGAACCATTGCTGCACAGTCCATTGGTGAACCAGGAACTCAATTAACCATGAGAACCTTCCACTCAGGAGGTGTCGCTGGTGATGACATTACTCAAGGTCTTCCTCGTATTCAAGAATTATTTGAAGCTCGCGAACCCAAAGGGAAAGCCATAATTTCTGAAATTGATGGTAAAGTCGTTCAAATCAAGCAAGAAAAAGACAATCGATATGAAATTCATGTTGAGCATCAAGAAAATGGTAGAAAGATTTGCATCAACGGTGTTCCCGAAGAAAAAGTATATTTAACAGACTCAGGGAAAACTCCAAAAGTTAAACAAGGAGACATCGTAAAAGCTGGAGATAAATTAACGGAAGGTTTAATTCATCCAAAAGAATTACTCCGTGTATCAACGGTTGAATCTGTTGAAAATTACATCCTTCGTGAAGTACAAAAGGTTTATCGTTCTCAAGGTGTGGAAATTGCCGACAAACACATTGAAATCATCATCAAGCAAATGCTTCAAAAAGTATTGATTATCAATGAAGGCGACACCGATTTCTTACCAGGTTCCCATGTTTCAAAGAGTAAACTTATTGAAACGTTGAAAGAATGTGCTCGTAAAGGATTGAAGCCTCCAGTAGTGAAACCTATTTTATTGGGAATCACTCGTGCATCCTTAAAATCAGATTCATTCTTGTCTGCTGCTTCCTTCCAAGAAACAACACGTGTTCTTACTGAAGCTGCTATTCGTGGAAAACGCGATACGCTTGAAGGCTTGAAGGAAAACATCGTTATTGGTGGACTCATTCCTGCCGGGACAGGAGCTGTAGAAGTAGACGAAACTAACATTTATAAAAATGTTCCTATTGATGGAACAATTGGTTTAAATTAGTCATTGCAATAGCCACCTTAAGGTGGCTATTTTTATGACTATTTAAAAAAAGAAAGCGAAAATACTTGCGTTTATATCTGTTTTCATTTATAATATTAATATAATACATTCAAAATAATACGATCTATTACTTAAAAAAATGCTTAATGGGAGGCTTCTCATGTTAATGTTTAAAGTACTACAATTATTCCAAATTGCTGACGATGTCGATGAAGTGGAGCGATACGGTCGTGGTTTCATCAATCGCACTTATTTCGCCAAAGGAAAATCCAACGATTACATCTTACAAATGATGGACTGTTCATTGTGTGGAAAACCAGAAAAATCCATCGATAATACAATATTGATATGCAAACATTTAGCATCAAAACATACTGATTCTAATCAGTTTGTAGATTTATACACGAGTGATGGTGAGCGCTTTATCAAATTGCAGAACACCATTTGGCATGGTTTTTCAATACCTAAAAACAAGAAACTTTTCAAACGCGTCATCAATGTGAACATGATGGAAGAAATTGGTAAAGCTTTGGGCTTTTTCCATCGAAGCATGCTAGATTTCCCAGGAGAAAAACTCTATTGTATTGATCCTGAACTTCACGATTTTCAAAATCAATATGAACGAATGATGATTGCATCTTCAACCGATCCTCATCAACGTAGTCTTATGGCTTTCAATGAAACGAAATTCATTAATGATCGTCATGAAACCTTTTTCACCATTGATAAGCTCATTGAACAAAAGAAGATTCCTCTTCGAATCGCTCATAATAACATTCGTTTAAACAACATTTTATTTAAAGAAGAAAACTATCAATATTTTGCGATTATTGGATATGACTTGGTTGGAATAGGAACTATCCTTTATGATTTGGGTGAAACCATTCGCCACTTAGTCTCAACTGCTCGTGAAGATGACCTTTATTTTGAAGCAATAAAAATTGAATTAGACTATTTCCGCGCTTTTATTAAGGGCTATTTTAAAGAGATGAATAGCTTTCTTACCATAGCAGAAGAGGAAAACATTGTTGAAGCTGCACGTATTATGGTTCTCGAGGAAGCGATGCGATATGTCACTGACTTCTTGGAAAATGATATTACTTATAAGCCACAGTATCATCATCAAAACCTTGATCGTGCAAAAAATCAAATTCAATTAGTCAAAGACATCGAAAAAAACTATGTCATTATGAATGATATTGTTCGGAGTGCTAAGCAAGAAGCTCTTGAAAAAAAGTGAAAATCATATGAAAAAAATGCTAAAAATTGCTACATATAATATAAAACATGGTGGTTCACTAGGAAAAAATTGTCAAGATATTGCCCGGTTAATTCACGATGAAAACATTGATGTTGTGGGATTCCAAGAGGTTGATAGCTTTATTAGCCGCAGTGGAAACCAAGACATCATTAAAACCATTGCTACTCTTGCAGGCTATCCTTATTATACTTTTCACAAAGCTCTTGATTATAGTGATGGCGAGTATGGATTGGGGATTATGAGTAAGTATCCTTATCAAGTCATTACAACTATTTCATTAGTTCAGTCAATTGAACCTCGTATTCTTGTGGAAGCAAATCTTCAAGTGAATGATCAGGAAATTCCATTTTTTGTTACTCATTTAGAATTGGGATCCTATGAAGAAGTAAGACGTCATCAATTTAAACAAATCAAAGACCATCTTTCTCGCCATCAAAAATTCATTTTAACGGGAGACTTTAATGTTAGTGATTGGAATAATGAAAATGGGATTTTTGAATATCAGGAATTTTTTGGTGAATACAGATTGGCCAACCATCGTTATATGAGTTTTTATACTTATCACTCAGATTATCATCTTGAAGAAGTGGCACCGCTAGACAACATCATTACTTCACAAAACGTGGAAATGATCGGAGTTTATATGATACACAATCATTATTCTGATCACAATTTATTTGTTGCAACCATAAAATTTTAAAGTAAGGGGGGAATAGGATATGAAAAAGATCTTAGTTGTTATACTTTGTCTTTTTTTGGTTGCTTGTTCCCCGAATTCCAGAGTCCTTTCTTATCCTCAAGATATTGCGATTGTGGAAGAAATGATCCATTGGAGTGAAGTGAATCATGCAAATCAATATATCATCTCACTCAATGGAGATCTCGCCACCCTCGATGTCCCCCAATTTTCTATTGCGGATTTAGAAGAAGGAGTTTACCACTTTAAAGTTAAAGCCATTGGGGAAGGTTACGAAGATTCCCTTTATTCAACCTTATTTACTTTTACCATTGATCACAGTCTACCTGCACCAACGTCTCTTGTTATTGAAGAGACAACACTTTCGTGGACACATGATCAAGAATTGATATCTTATGATGTTCATATTAATCAAGAGATATTTAATACACTAGAAAAATCTTATGATTTGTCAGGACTTGCACCCAATACTGCATATGAAATCTATATTATCGCGAAAAATACACAGCATGATTCTCTACCATCTGAGGTAATTGATTATTACACCTATGAGAATTTATTTCGTCAAATGAAAGCCGCTTATGATAAAGCCAGTGAAGAATCTTTGACGATCGATTTGGATGCAGAAGTCACTTTTGTTGCAATGGAAGGAAATGACTTATCCCCCGACCTCATTGAGATCACTGAAAATACAGCCGCCATCGACGAAGAATATTTTAAAGATAAAAGTTATGGGAGCCACATTGTCCTCATCCCTACATCCCGAGGGATGATTGTTGTTAAGGTAAAAGTCATTGATAGCCGTCCTCCCGAAGTTGAAAATGGTCCACAAATCAAATACAAAATAGGTGAATATGTTCGTATTTCTTTTGTGAACTATGACAAAGAGCTTGTGGAAATCACAGGAAATGGGATTACACTTGATGATTATGAGATTAAAAATCAAAAAATCACAATTGACTATCGATTTATTGAAAATATATTTAATGAAGATGATTCGCGTCAAACCATTATTCTTGCAGCTCATTTTTTGCAAGAAGGTAAAGCATCCATCGTTTATTTCTACATCAATCGTCGATAAGTAGAACATCATTTTTGATAAAAAGATGTAAAAATTTACTTGACGAATGGGATGATGTAGAGTATAATACATACGTATTTGAGGTATAGTTTTGGCCTGCCAAAACTATATTTTATTGCAAAATGATACGCCAGGAAATGTGGCAATATACAAGAAAGGAGAATATCAATGCCTACAATTAATCAATTGGTTAAAAGTCCACGCGAGGATAAGGTAAAAAAATCAAAATCCCCACATTTGGGAGTTGGATTTAATTCACTTAAAAAAGTTTATACTGATTTGAACTCTCCCCAAAAACGTGGTGTTTGTACACGTGTTACAACCATGACTCCAAAGAAACCGAACTCTGCTATTCGTAAGTATGCTCGTGTTCGTTTATCTAATGGAATTGAAGTAACTGCTTATATTCCAGGAATCGGTCATCGTTTACAAGAACATAGTGTTGTTTTGATCCGTGGTGGTCGTGTAAAAGACTTACCAGGTGTTCGTTATCATATTATCCGTGGTACATTAGATGCAACCGGTGTTGAAAAGCGTAAACAAGGACGCTCAAAATACGGTGCAAAAAGAGAAAAAGTAAAGAAATAATTAAAATTTTGAAAGGAGGAATGAATCATGCCTCGTAAAGGACATGTCGTCAAAAGAAAAGTATTGCCAGATCCAATATACAGTAGTCCGATAGTCACAAGACTCATCAACAACATCATGTTGGACGGTAAAAAAGGTGTAGCACAACAAATTTTATATAATGCCTTCGAGCGAATCGAAAAAGCTACAAATAAACCTGCCTTAGACGTATTTAACGATGCACTAGCCAATATTACTCCCCAACTTGAAGTAAAAGCACGCCGTATCGGTGGAGCAAACTACCAAGTACCAACGGAAGTAAGACCAGAAAGAAAAATGACATTGTGTCTAAGATGGTTAACACAATATTCAAGATTACGTAAAGAAAAAACGATGGAAGAACGTCTAGCCAATGAAATCATGGATGCTGCTAATGGAATAGGTGCATCAGTGAAAAAACGTGATGATGTTCATCGTATGGCTGAATCGAATAAGGCGTTTGCACATTATCAATGGTAATGGAGGAAGTTTATGGCTCGTGAAATATCCTTAGAGAACACAAGAAATATAGGTATTATGGCACACATTGACGCCGGCAAAACAACTGTTACTGAACGTATTTTATTCCATGCCGGAAAAATTCATAAAATCGGTGAGACTCATGATGGTGCTTCTCAAATGGACTGGATGGAGCAAGAAAAAGAACGTGGAATTACGATTACTGCCGCTGCAACCACAGCGTTTTGGACAGGTCATCGTATCAACGTGATTGACACTCCCGGGCACGTAGACTTTACTGTCGAAGTATCTCGATCTCTTCGAGTTCTTGATGGTGCCGTAACCGTCATTGATGCACAAGCAGGGGTAGAACCTCAAACCGAAACTGTTTGGCGCCAAGCAAACGATTATTTAGTCCCACGCATTGTATTCATCAATAAGATGGATAAAACAGGTGCTGATTTTAATTATTCAGTATCTTCCTTACACAAACGTTTAGGAGCGAATGCTCATCCTATCCAAATCCCGATGGGCGCAGAAACATTTTTTGAAGGTGTCATTGACCTAATTGGCCAAAAAGCATACTTCTTTGATGGTGGGCAAACAGAAGATTACAAGGTTAGAGATATTCCTAGTGAATATCTTGACGAAGTGAGTCTTCGTCGCGAAGAACTCATCAATGCTGTTGCAGATTTTGATGAAGAAGTGATGATGATGTACTTAGAAGGTGAAGAAGTCACTCCCGAAGTCTTGTTACGTGCTGTAAGAACTGCCACTTTAAGTGTTAAATTCTTCCCAGTCGTTTGTGGATCTGCCTTTAAAAATAGAGGCATTAAATTGGTTCTTGATGCTGTTGTCAACTATCTTCCTTCCCCAACTGAAGTCCCTCCCATTCGTGGAATCAATCATTTGGGCGATGAAGTCGATGTTGAATCAACGGATGATGCTCCATTTTCTGCCCTAGCATTTAAAGTTATGACAGACCCTTATGTAGGAAAACTTACATTCTTTAGAGTCTACTCTGGCGTTTTAGAAAGTGGCTCTTACATTAACAACTCCACCAAAGGAGAACGGGAACGAATTGGTCGTATTTTACAAATGCATGCCAATACGCGACTAGAAATCAAAGAAGTTCGTGCTGGAGATATTGCTGCTGCTGTTGGGCTTAAAAATACCACAACAGGGGATACCCTTTGCTCTCAAGATAAAGAAGTCATTCTTGAAAAAATGATTTTCCCAGAACCTGTTATCAGTGTTGCCATTGAACCAAAAACAAAAGGTGACCAAGATAAAATGGGTGTTGCTCTTGGCAAATTAGCAGAAGAAGATCCAACCTTTAGAACGTATACGAATACAGAAACTGGTCAAACCATCATATCAGGAATGGGAGAACTCCACCTCGATATCATTGTTGATCGGATGCGTCGTGAATTCCATGTTGAAGCAAATGTAGGTGCTCCGCAAGTGTCTTATCGTGAAACCATCAAGGCATCTGCCGAAATCCAAGGTCGTTTCGTTCGTCAATCTGGTGGACGTGGACAATATGGTGACTGTTGGATTCGCTTTGAACCCAACCCTGGGAAAGGTTACGAATTTGTTGATGGAATTGTTGGAGGGGTTGTTCCTCGTGAATACATTCCTGCCGTCAACAAAGGTCTTGAATCAGCCTTACAAAGTGGAAACATTGCAGGTTACCCAACGATTGATGTAAAAGCAACACTCTTTGATGGAAGTTATCATGATGTTGACTCAAGTCAAATTGCCTTTGAAGTTGCTGCATCGATGGCATTTAAAGCATCAAAAGAAAAATGTCAACCAATCCTACTCGAACCCTTGATGAATGTTGAAGTTGCTGTTCCCGATGAATATGTTGGAAATGTAATTGGTGACTTAACTTCTCGTCGTGGACGCATTGAAGGACAGGAAAATCGTGGCCATATAACTAGTGTAAAAGCAATTGTTCCGTTATCAGAAATGTTCGGTTACGCAACCGCTTTAAGAAGCAATACTCAAGGTCGTGGCAATTATGTTATGCAGTTTGCCCGCTATGAAGAAGCTCCACGGTTCGTTGCTGAAACTGTCGTTAAAAAACGTACATCTTAAATAAATGTTTTAAAACACTTGCATTTTTGATGTAAATAAGATAGAATATAATAAATAAAACCATTATAGGAGGAATTTTAAAAATGGCAAAAGCAAAGTTTGATCGTTCAAAACCGCATGTAAATATTGGAACCATTGGTCACGTTGACCATGGGAAAACAACACTTACATCTGCTATTACAAAAGTTTTAGCAAAACAAAACCCAAACAACAAAATACTTGAATACGGAGCTATTGACAGTGCTCCAGAAGAAAAAGCTCGTGGTATAACTATCAACACATCTCATGTTGAATACGAGACCGCAAATCGTCACTATGCGCATGTTGACTGTCCAGGGCATGCTGACTATGTTAAAAATATGATTACTGGTGCGGCTCAAATGGATGGCGCTATCCTAGTTATCGCTGCAACTGATGGACCAATGGCACAAACACGTGAACACATTCTTTTATCACGTCAAGTGGGTGTTCCTCGTTTAATCGTATTCCTAAACAAATGCGACGCTGTTGATGATGAAGAATTATTAGAACTTGTTGAAATGGAAGTTCGTGACTTATTAAGCGAATATGATTTCCCAGGCGATGAAATTCCAGTTATCCGTGGCTCTGCTTTGAAAGCAATGGAAGGCGATCCTGAAGCTGAAAAAGCAATTATTAAATTAATGGAAACTGTAGATGCTTACATCCCAACTCCAATTCGCGATACTGACAAACCATTCTTAATGCCAGTAGAAGACGTTTTCACCATCACAGGCCGTGGCACTGTTGCAACTGGTCGTGTTGAACGTGGAACTATTAAAGTTGGCGAAACTGTTGAAATTATTGGTATTAAAGATACACAATCATCAGTCGTAACAGGCGTTGAAATGTTCCGTAAACTTCTTGACCAAGCACAAGCTGGTGACAACATTGGTACACTATTGCGTGGTGTTACTCGTGATGATGTAGAACGTGGACAAGTTCTTGCAAAACCAAAAACTGTTACTCCACATACTGAATTCTTAGCACAAGTAGTGGTATTAACTAAAGAAGAAGGCGGAAGACATACTCCATTCTTCTCAAATTATCGTCCTCAATTCTATTTCCGTACAACAGATGTTACTGGGGTTATTGAATTACCTCAAGGCATTGAAATGGTTATGCCAGGCGATCATGCAAACCTAATCGTGAAGTTAATTCACCCAATCGCAATTGAACAAGGAACTAAGTTCTCAATTCGTGAAGGTGGACATACTGTTGGTGCAGGTAGCGTTACTAACATTCTTAAATAAGCTATAACCTATAAAAAAACCAAGCTTTTGCTTGGCTTTTTTTATACTTATCGATTATTAATCAAGATAAATGGTTAAATCTTCTGTGTCAACGACAATTTTTTCATTCTTTGCAGTTGGAAGGTTTTTCCCGATATAATCTGCACGGATGGGTAGTTCACGATGTCCACGATCAATCAAAACAGCGAGTTGAATTTTATCGGGTCGCCCATAATCAAGCAGGGCATCCATGGTAGCTCTCACGCTTCGTCCGGTAAATAAAACATCATCAATGATAATGACTGTTTTCCCAGCAATATTGATTTGTTCTTCATGATCAAAGGGGCTTTTCCCACGAAATTCATTGGTATCGTCTCGATAACCGCGAATATCGATAGCATAAGTTGGAATCTTCACTTCGGCGAACTTTTCAAGATTACTTTGAAGGAGGCAAGCAATGGGATAACCTTTCTTTAAAATCCCAACAAATACCAATTGATCAAGCGATTGACTACGTTCAATAATTTCGTGTGTCATTCGCTTCAGCATTTTGTTCACTTGATCATTGTTCATGATTTCTTTCATAATATCCTCTTTTCTATTTACAAATGGTAATGATGACATCCTCTTTTTCGATGATAAGGGGGCCTCCCTCATCAAGATTGCCTTTAAAGAGATTGAGAGTATTGTTCTTTAGGAGACCAATTACGATATAATCTTCTTTTCCTGATTGATAGCATGAATAGATAAAATCTGCTTTCGAAGCGAAGGTGAGTGGAAAAGGTTGATCAATGATGTCATGGGCTTGGTAAGCATAAATTTCATATGTTTCTTCCGTCGCATCAGCTTCATCATAAGTCAATAAATCAAGATAAAAATCATTTAGGTACCGATTTTTACTGAGTTGAGTCATGAGTCGACTGACGTATTTATTACTAATAATGGTGTTTTGAATGTTATAACTTTGAGCAATGTCATAATGACGAGGATCTAATAACTCAATGATAATTTCAGCTTGATGTGTTTTCGCAATATCTTGAATGAGTAGTAATGTGACCAGAACGTCGGAGTCATAGTCTTTTGGTTCAAGATAATCCCGAGATAAGATAAGGATGGTATCAATATGCTCAATTTCTTTTGTACTTTTTTCAATGACAGCAACATCATTGGATTCGATGAGTGTGACATTGACTTTCGTATTGTTCTCTTTTTGATATAATTCAATGGAATCGAGAATATAGTCTAGTTTGTTGTTTCGTCCAAAAACGATGATGTTTTTTGTGTGATAGCGATTTTGCTCATTAATGATGATGGATTGATAGCGATCAAGGGGATATTCACGAGTCATATCTAAGGATTTATAGTTTTCAGCAATAACAAACAGATGATTATGATGGTTAAAGATGGGGATACCATGGCTGTGAGTTTCCATAAAGACTTTGGCATCGGTTTCTGGAACTGTATATACTTCCACTCCTTCAAAAGAGAAGAGTTCTTGATACACATGGTTCAGATCAGGCATAAGAATTGTTTGAGCAATCAAGCGCCCCATCAGTTCGTCAGGAAAGATGGTGATAACTTGATTGCCAAAACCCATCCGCTCTGCAATGCGATCATGGATTAAGGCAGCTGTTTCTTTCTGCTTGATTTCAACAATAACTGTTTGTTCAGGTTTGATATTCATATTACTAACGAGCATCACGGTTTTCATCGCTAAAATATCGGCATTTTTTTCAATGAGATGATCGCTTGGTTCTTCATCGGCTAAGATAATGATGGTTTTTGCTTGCTCAATGCAAACATTTTCTAAATCAATTTTAGAAAAAACTTCTCCCTGACGAACAATAACATTAAGCTTCATATGTTGTTTGTTTTTCGAGTCATAAAATTTACGCTTAATGGCTGATTCAATGATTTCTTTATCGATGGAGGACAAAATGACAACTGTTGTCGTTTCATCATCATATTGATAATCGGCAATGAGCTCTAAGGCTTTGGTATTCCAGTTTAAGATGAGAATATGTTGATAAACAAAGAGTTTTCCTTTTCCGGATTGAGATGATTCAAAAATAGAGGCAAATAAACTCGCAACATAGCCAATAATTCCACCCGTGAAAGTAATCATGGAAATGATGATGACAATAATCGAAATGATGCGAATACCAACATCAACATTTGGATCATAAAATCATGGTTCTAACATCCATGTAATTCCAGATTCCCATAGTGCTTTTGTGATGGTTCCATAAGTTCCAGGCGTAATAATATAAGCTAAAATTGATGAAAAAAACCATAAACAAATATTGAAAATGACAATACCAGCTAATAATAGGAGTCTTGCATTTTTGAATTTTTGAATGCTAACCCATTGTTTAAACCTTTTCATAACAACACCTCAACTTCTAAATCATTATATCATAGTCAATCAAGAAAATAAACAAGGGACAAAAAAATTTTTTATAAAGTTACAAAAAAATACTTGCTTTTTTCTTTGCTGTATGATATGATACTTGCAGTATAAGTCCTTTAAGTAATGCCTGTGAGCATTACAAGGTAACGTTCATATCAACTGTAACCAAGCAAAGGACACAAACTGTGTCCTTTTTTTATGAAGAGACTTGTACAAAGAGAAAGAAGGAGAAAGAAAATGAATGATCAAAAAGTTTTAGGCTATTTACCCCACGAAACACCTTCGTTTGGTAAGCTGTTACTCTTCGCCCTACAACAAATTATTGTTATGTTTCCTGCAACGGTACTCGTTGCTCTCATCACTGGCTTTCATGTCTCAACCACCATTTTTGCAAGTGGACTTGCAACGCTATGCTTCATTTTTATTACAAAGAAGAAAATCCCTCTTTATTATGGGTCAAGTTTCTCATATATCGCCGCCATCTTATCCATTACAAAAGCAACCTATGGGGAAGTCGCAGCAGATATTCTGATTAGTGAAGCTCAATTTGGTATTATATTATCAGGTCTTGTATCGATTGCTGCTGGTTTACTAGTAAAACGTTATAGTATGTCAATGATTGAAAAAGTGCTTCCTCCAACCGTAACGGGTTCGATTGCCATCATCATTGGATTGTCTTTAGCAAAAACAGCTTTAGAGAATATTACCAATAGTTATGCTTTAGGAACAGAAATGAATCTTGCGTGGGTTATTGCCTTTGTAGCGTTGATTGTCACCATCTTATGTTCTATCTTTGTCCGCAAAGGAACTTTGGGACAGTTGCCCATTTTAATCGGATTATTATCAGGTTATTTGGTTGCTGGAGTCATAACACTTGTATCCAAATATGACTTTGTTCAATTCACCCTTGCAGCTGGAAACGGAATATTCACGGTTCCGCACTTCACCTTCCCTAAAGCATCTTGGGCTGCTGTTGCTGCCATCATGCCAATTGCAATTGCAACCATTCCTGAATCAACTGCTCATCTTTGCCAACTAGACTTATATGTGAACAAATTAGCTGATGAAAAAGGAATGCCTCGAGGCAATATTGGCGATTTATTAGGATTAAAC
The DNA here is from genome assembly GCA_028702495.1 of Bacilli bacterium. Classification (GTDB taxonomy): domain Bacteria; phylum Bacillota_I; class Bacilli_A; order ML615J-28; family CAG-698; genus JAQVOS01. The sequence continues at coordinate 948 of JAQVOS010000030.1, read as the reverse complement.
TTAATTGGTGATGGAATCGGAGATATGGTCAGTGGTTTAATTGGAGGTCCTGCTGGAACCAATTATGGCGAAAACATTTCAACCATGTCAATCACTAAAAACTTCTCTGTCAAAGTACTAATGGCAGCAGCCATCATTACGATGTTAATTTCATTCTTTACGCCTTTATCAGCTGCGGTATATTCAATTCCTAATGCGGTCATTTGTGGCATCTCCATCTACTTGTTCGGTGTGATTGCCATTCAAGGTGTTGCCATCATCAATGAACGCCACGTCAGTCTCTTTGAACCGAGAAATCTCGCCATCATCGCTTCCATATTAATCATTGGATTAGGTGGTTCTTATCTTCCTAATGGGATGATTCCTCTCTTTGGACTACAAGCTCCAGCGATTGCAACTGCTGCAATTTTTGGAATTTTATTAAACTTATTGTTTAAAATCATTGAAAAAATCCAAACGAAAAAGAGTATTACCCAAGAATAATTATAACCATTACAAAAACAAGTGAATGATTGATAGTAAAACCGGTGTATCAACACTGGTTTTCGTTTTATATAGGGGTAAAACTCTTCAAATTGAAGGAAATATATGGTATAATAAATTTAATCTTAAGTTTTGTTTTAGTAATGTTTTAGATAATAAGGATGATGCATATGTTGATTGATAGCCACCTTCACTTAAATGATAAAGAATTTGATCATGATCTTCAAGAAGTGATTGATCGCGCCCAGAGTGCCGATGTTCGCTTAATGGTTGTCAATGGCTATGATATTGCTTCGAGCCAAAGAGCCCTTGATATCAGTCACGACCATCCTGGAGTTTATGCGACTTGTGGAATTCATCCGAGTGAAGCGAGTAAGGTCGCTTTAAATTTGACCATTTTACAAAATCTACTAAACGATCCAAAAGTGATTGGCATCGGGGAAATCGGTCTTGATTACTACTGGG
>JAQVOS010000029.1 GCA_028702495.1 Bacilli bacterium | reverse complement strand
CGAGTTTGTTATTTATTGTCATGCCTTTCTTTCAATTTAATGCCAGTATCTCTGGGACCATTTATGAAAGTAGCATTAATAATCTCTATGGAGCGCATCAATCTGGAGTCTATGATTATTATTTTTTCGACTTATTCCATTATCTCTTCCCAAAAGCCACTTCCATTCAAGCAAGTGAAGTGACAAAAATTGAAGACTTTCTTGACTATTATGAACAAGACAGTTATGTAAATCCCATTGATGGCATTACCTATACTGTGGCCAATGATGCAACTAATCTTGCAAATGGTAAGAATCTCTTCATTATTCAATTAGAAGCCATCAACGACTTTATTGTAGGGCTTGAGGTCAATGGCCAAGTAGTCATGCCCACTTTAACAAGTCTTGCTCATAATGGGCTATATTATGATGAGTTTTATTCGACATCCGGAATTGGGAATACCTCTGACTGTGAGTTTTCATCCCTAACTGGACTTTATGGAAACGGAAATGATTTGACCATCTTCCGTTATGCGGGTGAGAATTATCATACACTTGCGAAAGATTTTAAAGCCGCAGGTTATGAAACCTTTTCACTTCATGGGAATACAGGTGCTTTCTACTATCGTAATTATGAACATCTTCGGACCTTAGGCTTTGATCGTCATTATGATTTGGAATATTTTCAAACCTTGGGAGAGGAACTTCCCTTCATCCATTCTTATTTGGCTGATGAGTATTTCTTTAACAAACTTCCAACGATTCTTGAAAGTAAAACGCAATATTTTGGTTATGCGATATCTCTCACATCACACTCTCCTTATGTTCCTGCTCCTGAAATTCCAACCTATGACTGGGGTAATTTAACAGATTTGGCTACTAGTTATTTAAACTATTGCCGATATTTAGATGATTCTCTTCAAATTTTTATGGATCAAATGGAAGCAAAAGGAATTCTTGATGATGTCGTATTGGTTCTATATGCTGATCACACCTCAAGTTTATTTCAACCGGATTACAATAGTATCTTCAAAATGAAATCTACTGAACTACAATTTAGAAAAGACTTGCAAAATGTACCTTTTATTATTTACAATGAAGACTTATTTACCGGGAGCACCCATCATAAAGTATGCGGAACTGTGGATGTTTATCGCACCTTATCTAATCTATTTGGACTAACTTCCCAATATCATTTTGGAGCCGATATGTTAGATAGCGAGCCAAGTTTTATTTATAGTCCTAGAAATCTTGATATTTGGTATGATGGAGGATTTATGATGTATCCTAGTGATACTTATCAAGGAAATGAAACTCTTTATCAAATGATAAAAACACAGTTTGAGTTCTACAAGTATCATAATGATTTAATTCTTCGGACAAAATATTTCTCTTAATCGTATTATTTCTCACAAGAAAAAGGAACCGATTCATGTCGGTTCCTTTTCTATTTTAAGAAGTGATTCATGTAGCGATTGTAGACTTCATCAGCGAGTTCTTCTAACCCTTGATTTTGAGTTTCGATGACATAATCAATGTGATGTAATTTTTCTTTCACAAAATAAGTGGCATCCTCACAAAGACGTCGCTTGATGTCTTCTTCTTGATCACCACGAAGACGCATCCGTTCACGTCTAATTTCTTCAGGAGCTTCTAAAAAGAAAATCGTTACTTTAGATTTAAGTCGTTCAAAAAGTGTATTCGCACCGTTGGTATCTACTATCAGGACTTTATCAAAACTTGCATCTTGAAAAGCAGTCCCATAGTAATTTTCATTATATAAAGTCGTTTCAATGAAAAAATTTCGATTCATTCGTTTAGTGAAATCATCATTTGATATGAAATGATAATCGATTCCATCATATTCACCCTCGCGTTTGGCACGAGTCGTGTAGGTGATCATTTTCTTAAAGTTATATTTCTTGATGATGATTTTCGCAATCTCGGTTTTTCCGCTTGCACTAGCACCTGCCATTACCAACATAATAAACTCCTTTTTTCATTGTTCCTATTGTATCATAAATAAAAGAACTTGTAAAGATGAAACTAATGCAAAAAGGTTTTCATGATCGCCTATTTTTTTAGCATCTCATCCTTGATTGCCCATAATTTTTCTGATAAGTCAACGTAGTATCGATGAGGACTTTCAAAGCGTGTGACTTCATCCCATAAAGTGTTCACCTGTTCACTACAATAGGTGCGCATCTCGGAAAGGGTTGGGCTTGTATAAACGAGAACTCCCTTTTTAAAGATGGGTACTTGTAATTCTTTTACAACAAAATCGATGATGGTTTTTCGTTTCCAAGTCGAAAGAGGATCAAAGAGTTCAAGGGGTTGGGTTGGATCAATCACTTCATCGTGTAAACAAATATAATCAGCAATGGCTTTATTATTTTCGCGATCATATAAACGAACGAGTTTTTTATAATGTGGAGTTGTAATTTTTCCAATATTTTCACTGATTTTAATCTTGGGGATGATGGTGCCTTGGTGTTCAATAGCAACAAGTTTATAAACGCCATCGAAAACCGGATTACTTTTAGAGGTGATTAAACGTTCTCCAACACCAAAACTATCAATCTTTGCACCTTGAAATAAAATGTCACGAATAATATGTTCATCAAGTGAATTAGAGGCAAAGATTTTACAATCTTCATAACCTGCTTCATCGAGTAATTGGCGAGCTTTTTTGGATAGGTAAGCAATATCTCCAGAGTCTAAACGAATACCTACAGGGCGCAAGCCTCGGGGTTTTAAAACTTCATCAAATGCTTTGATAGCATTAGGAACACCGCTTTTTACCACATTAAACGTATCCACTAATAGGATAGCTGAAGTGGGATAAATCTCACAATATTTTTTGAAAGCAGCATATTCGGATTTAAACATTTGAACCCATGAATGAGCCATAGTCCCAACAACAGGAAAATCAAACATTTGTCCTGCCATGGTACAGGAGGTTCCAGTACACCCACCAATATAGGCAGCACGAGCACCATAAATGGCTGCATCCGCACCATGTGCCCGTCTTGCACCAAATTCAGATACCCCCACTTGACCAGCAGCTCTTACAATTCGATTGGCTTTGGTGGCAATGAGAGATTGATGATTAAATTCGGATAAAATATAGGTTTCCATAAATTGAACTTCAAGGGCTTTGCCACGAATGGTGATAACAGGTTCATTCGGAAAGATGGGAGTTCCTTCGGGAATGGCATAAATGTCCCCTTGAAACTTAAAATTCTTTAGATACGATAAAAACTTTTCCGAAAAAATCTTTTTACTTCTTAAAAAGGTGATATCTTCCTCTGCGAAGTTTAGCCTTTCTACATATTCAATGATTTGTTTTAAACCTGCGAATATTGCAAATCCTCCTTCATCAGGGATGGTACGGAAGAAAACATCAAAATAACATATTTGATCACCGACACCACTTTCAAAGTATCCATTAAGCATGGTGAGTTCGTAAAAATCACACATCATCGTATAGTTTTTTTTGTTCATATGATATTAACCTCTATTTCTAATGTCAATTTGTAGTCCTTTCATGACATCTAGTGCTTTTTTATGTAAATCTTCATCATACGAAGCACAACACTCTGCATCAATGATGATTGGGGTATTCGGTTGTGCTGTTTTTGCAATCACAGCATTGGCCAAAAGACAAATATTGGTCACTAATCCCACCAACTCAATGGTTTCATAGGAATGTCTTTGTAAGTATTCCAAAAGTCCAATCGACCCAAATGTTGTTTTTTCAATACGAAGCCCTTCAATGAGTTGTAGAGCTCCATAAAGCTCATGACCTTCAGTGCCTGATTGTGCATGGATTACAGGAAGGTGTTTTCCTTCCTCCGTTGATAAGTAATCTTCTTCATGCGTATCAAGGGTAAAAATGATAGCATCATGGTTCTTTTGATACGTTTCCACCTTTTTTAGTATTTTAGCTTCGATGGTTTTTGCTTTTGGAAAGCCTAAACTTCCCACAACAAAGTCAACTTGATAATCAACAATGATAAGAAGTTTCATTTAATGACCTTCTTTCTCAATTAATAGAACGACGGCTTCGCTGGCAATTCCTTCTTGACGACCAATAAACCCTAGTCCTTCACCACGTGTTGCTTTTACATTCACTTGTGAGGGCATAATTTCAAGTAATTGACTGATGTTATTTTTAATGAGTGGCTTGTAATCTTTTAAAATTGGCAACTCAAGAAATATCGTAAGATCAATGTTCGCAACCACATAATTTGCACTCTTCATCATTTTTACCGCTTCCTTCACAAAATAAGAAGAGTCCACATTGAGGTACTTGGGATCGCGATCAGAAAAATGAGTTCCAAGATCGCCTAATCCTAAGGCTCCAATAATGGCTTCGCTCACGACATGATATACGACATCAGCATCCGAGTGACCGAGTAAGCCAGTGGGGTGATCAATACGAACTCCCCCTAAGATGAGGGGTCGGCTTTCCACCAAACGATGGACATCATATGAGTGACCAATACGCATATTACATTCCTTCTTTCAAATAGGATTCGATTAATATTAAGTCAGATACAGTCGTCACTTTGATGTTACTTCGATTTCCTTCAACAATCATTGGTTTTATTGAAGAAAACTCTTCAAAGAGGACGACATCATCTGATCCATTAAAATGGACCTTTTTTGCTTTTTCAATACATTCTAAATATTGGGTACGATTAAACCCTTGAGGGGTTTGCGCAGCCCAAAGCGTCCCACGCGATAGTGTCTTTTGCACAGTTCTAGCTTCTACTTGTTTAATGGTATCGACAACAGGGCTAGCTAAAAGAGCAACTTTATGAATAAACGTAGCCTCATATACCCGCTTGATATCATCAATGCGAATATTAGGGCGAGCTGCATCATGAACGAGGATGATGTCTTCTGTGCATTTTAGAACTCCTAAAGCAACGCTATCTTGTCGCTCTTTTCCACCTTCTATAACGATGATACGCGAATCCGTAGGGTGATGTAGAAGCAACCGATCTTCGGGACGAATGACAAGAATAACATGATGACATTCAGGTACGGCAAGAAAAGCTTTTAGAGAAAATTGGTAGAGGGGAATGCCAAAGATGGGATAAAGAACTTTGTTTTCTTCAAGACCCATTCTTTTGCCTTGACCTGCCATAAGTATGATTGCATCAAACATAACTTTTCTTCCTTTCAATGTGTTTTTATAATTTGTGATTCGGTTACAATATAATCCAAAGGAACATCATGAGGTTCTTGAAAAAGAGTGTCTGTAACGCAAACATCGATTAATACCCCAATCTTGATTCCTCTATAATCGCGAAGAGCTCGATCAAAATATCCACCCCCATATCCCAAACGATATCCTTGACGATTGGCAGCAATACATGGCATGATGATGGCATCAAGTTCATGAATGGAAATCGTCGGATTATCAATGGGAGATAAAATGTTTGCTTCATCAAGTTTTAAGTCGGACCAAGCAAATAATCGGTGGAATACCAATTCTTTCTCAACCGCAGGAAGGTAGATCTCTTTCGATGATAAAAGCTTGTTGATCAAGCTTTCTAAATTAACCTCATTTTTCATCGATACATATAAAGCTATTTTAGAGAACTTTTCAACAAGCTTGAGTAGATTCATTTGAACGAGAGGATCAAGATGCGATTGATTTCGTCGCAATGCTCGATAAGTAGCTCTCAATTCCTTTTTCATTTTTTGACATCTTCCATAAATTGTTTGAGATCATCTTTTTCAAAATCAATTCCCAAATCTTGGAGGGAATAATCCAACGAAATTTCTTCTTTGGGTTGATAAATGGAATAGTCCTTTAAGAATTCAGGGTCTGTTGCTTCTTTTAAGGAATCGAAAGCAGCTTTAATCATGGCTCTTGCTTCAGGGTTGGAAATGTCCTTTGATAGAACCATTCCTACTTGTGCTTCAACACGAGCCAAGACCTTATTCACATAGATTTCTTGCATCATGATTTCTGACACATTATTGTTGAAATCACGAATGAGGAGTTCAAAGTATTCTTGACCTTCAATAATCAAAGCATATTCGATAGCCCCAATTTTATACATTTGCACTTGGTCTTTCAATACACCATTGTTTATTTTTGCAAAATACTTGGTTAGAGCAATATTTGCAAATTCTTTACCTTTAGTTTGTGAAAGTTCAGGAATGGAATGAAGATTGAGTAAAGCGATGGCAAAAGTTTTCTTCGCTTCAATGTTGGCTTCCACTTGGGAAACAAAAGCTTTGTAAGTACCAAAAGTTAAATTGCTTCCATCTTCTACTTTGATTTTCTTTAGTACGGTAAAATTCTTCCCAAAGAAATTGCCCGATCCTTCTTCAAACCAAGAATATCCTGTCTTAGTGGATAAACGATATTGAATCCGTGAATATTTGTCTGTTTCCACTTTTTTTCCATCAAAAATGGGAAGATCATCTGGATGCATAATTTGTCTCATTTGGTCAAGTGGAATTTGGTTTTCTTCTACGCGTAAGAATTCCATGAGGTTTCGTGAAGCAACATAATTTTTTTGATCTTCATCAAAAAAAGCAACAGGCTCATCCATAAGATCAAAATAGATATAAAAACTCCGTTTAAGATTGGTCATATTTTCATTGCATTCATCGACTGAGGTCATGGCATCAAGCAAGATATATCCGACTAGCTTTCGAGATAGATACACTTCTTTTTTAACCATCTTCATATTGATGGTTAAATTATTATTGAGGAGAAATTGAAATAGCATGGGTTCATTGGTTTTCTTCCCATATTTAAACAAGTTCTTATCAATTTTTTTATGATCTACCACTTCATCATTGATGGTAAGAGTTTTTAAAGCCAATTCTTTTTGAGAATTGTGAAGAAGTTCATTCAACTTTTTCGAAATTTGAAGAACACGTCCATTAGGACTCATATAGACAAGAACATTGGTGTTTTCTAACAATTTTGCTTGACGGAAAACAACAGCTTCTTCATTTTTTTTCTTGGCAGCCGTGATGTAACTGATGAGTGAAATGATAAGCGCTAGTCCAATGATTCCAAAACCGATGAGTTTGAGGTAAGGAATATTACCTAAAAATTGGTTGTAATAGGTTTGGAGTTGTTGCACATGTTTCGCTAAGTGTACCACGAGAGCAATCACAAAGAAAATAATAGATACCACACATGTTTTCTTATTTCCAATGATGTTGGCAACGATAAAACCAAAAGCAAGTCCAAGACCAGCAAACGATAAAATTGGATCTAACATGAAGAATCACCCTTTCTAATAATCATTTTTGCAGTAGAGATATTGGTAGCGAGTGGGATTTCATACACATCACACAGCCTCAGTAAAGCACTAATATCTGGTTCATGAGGTTGAGATGTCAGTGGATCCCGAAAGAAAACAACAAGGTCGAGGTTGCCATTGGCAACTTGAGCCCCAATCTCTTGGTCACCCCCAAGAGGACCAGACTTATAACAATGAACTTTTAGTTTGGTGCTCTCATTAATCAATTTCCCAGTGGTTCCTGTAGCAAATAAATCATGGATACCAAGGTAAGATTCAAATTCTTTCGCAAAGCGAATCATCTCATCTTTTTTCTTATCATGAGCAATTAAAGCAATTCGCATAACAATCTCCTTTTTGTTTAGTATATCATAAATTCAAAAATTTTTCAATTCATAATCAAAAAAATAATCGCAGGCATCAAAAAGAGCCCCCTTTTTTAAAATGGGCTCTTTTATCTTATTTTACAATAAAATAGCGTTCTAGCATTTCTCGCAATTGATCCTCGGTGATACCCACTTCAATGACACCATCCGCAGTGAGGGAAATATTCCCTGTTTCCTCGCTGATGACAATTGTGACCGCATCATAACGTTCACTTAAGCCGATGGCAGCCCGATGACGAGTTCCCAATGACTTGGGAACATCATATTTATCAGTTGTTGGGAGGTAAGCTCCGGCGCACATAATACGATTTTTCCGAATAATAACCGCTCCATCATGAGTTGCCGTTCCAACAAAGAATAAAGTGGTAAGAAGTTCTTCTGACAATACTCCCTTGATAAAAATTGCTTTATCGATAAGAGCATTCAAACTATCTTCCCTTTCAATACTCACGAGAGCTCCAATGCGGCGTTTTGAAAGATAAACGCTTGCACGAACCAATGTTTCAACAACTTGGTGTTTTTCTTCGACGGTTGCAAATAAATTTTCGTTTCGTGTCGAACGAAATGTACTTTCAATGAAGTGTTTAATTTCTTGACTAAAAACAATGATGATCACTCCAAAACTCCAGAATAGTAACCAATTGAGAATTTGAAAACTCACCACTAATTGAAACACAAAAACAGTTCCATAGACGAGGAAAAATACCAACGCTATTATAATGGCACGTTTTTTATGAAATCTAATCCGTAATAGACGATAAATAATAAAGATAATAATCAACGTCAGCAAAGCGTCGACTCCTAAATGAATGAGTCCGGGGGTGCTAAATTCATCTGTATACTCTTTAATAATTTCAATAAACTTATCGATGAAGAACATGAGAATTGCTCCTTTCTATGAAAGCTATTTTTTCTTGACGCTCATCGTCAACTTCTTGATATTGTAACAATAAGCGAATCATTTTCAAATCTTTTTCATCAATGGCATAATCAATTGACGCATTATTTACTTCATCAAGGGCTCTGATATCAGCACCATGATCCAGTAAATACTTCGCAATATCGTGCTTGCCATTGCATACTGCAAGGTGCAAGGGGGTTTGCTCCATTTCTGCTCCTAAATTGCAATCACACCCAGCTAGAACCAATATTTTCACATAATCAAGACGCCCCACTAACACAGCCATATGAAGGGGGGTCAATCCCGCTTCATTAGCAAGGTTGGTGTTGACGCCCACCTTGACGAACATACGCAAGAGACGAATGTTGTTTAATTTGATGGCTAAATGGAGAAGCGTTTGATTAGTCGTGAGTTGCGTATTCATGTCGACCCCTTCACTGGCTAATTTTTTTAAGTTGGCATGGATGTAGTAATATTGTAATGGGTTTTTCTTAATGGCACGAACAAATTCTTTAAATTTCTTTTTATCTCCACGTTTATGCATTATGAATTGCTCTCTTTCGTGAATCTTGCTATGACGTTTCTCATGTCATGAACCAAGTCGAGTATATGAACATAGACAACAGAGATTCCTTCTGATCCACCATATTGTTGATACAATCGATGGTCTTCTAGCATTTCGTAATGATCATGATCCCCATCATAGTATACAATCAATCCTCGATATTCGTGATTCTTTTCAATCACCATTGATATATCTTTATAGGACCCCAATACTTTATATGCTTGTTCTTCTAATATTGCTTTCATTTTCGTGAACAATTCTGTTTCTTGATGTTTAAATCGGTCAATTGTTGAAGAAAACAGAGACTGAACGTGTGACATGAATGGGTTCGTTGTCGGTTGATCTAACAAATGATTGGAATCAAACAATATGAGTTGCTTGCGAACAATGAGCAAACTTGATAATCGGTACATATCGATATATTCAACATTTACATCCTCGTATTCCGAGCAATATAGAACGTTGATGTCGGCTAGCCTTCCATAACCACTTAGGAGATCAACAACAAGTAATTGCTGTGTTAATAGTTGCTCAATCGTCCTTGGTGAAAAACCTTGTTCAACGCCTTGCAAAGAAAATTCTTCATAGAATGCACGCTTTGTTCCGAGGTTACGAAGATATACGTTGATGGTTAACTCAGGATATTGGTGAAGAAGCGCTAGAATATTTCTTACGATGTGAAGATTAACGACTGCAATGGCTTGATTATAATCCTGATTGCAATAAAATGGAGCAAAATAATTAGGAATTTTGGCTGATAATTGCAAAGGAAGTACACTGAATCCATCGGTCAAATTCATCACATAATTGGATCGCATTCTCGTTAACAAGTTAGCTTGAGTAACCATGTGAATCACATCTTCTCCAGCAATGACGATTTGTTTGGCTTGGATGGCCAAATGATATTCATTGGCATGAAGCGCTTGGGCGTCATCGATAATTACTAAATCAAAATCGCTGATATCAAGAAAATGATTCAAAACAGATGGGGTTGCTAAATAGAGAGGTTTATCTCCCTTGCGAATAAAATCTTGGTATTGTAATTGATGATATCCAAAATGGGGTCCAACACCATTATGCCTTTCACGAAGGCGATTGAGGTGTAACTCGTAATAGGATGCTTCATGTTGGGTGATATCTTTTAGGGTTTCATTAATCATGTTGGTATCTAGAAGGGTTGGATGGTCCTTGATAAAGCGTTCATAAAGCATGTTAAAATAAACATGACTAAATAAAATAACAAGTTCATCACATACATTATTTATGATAAGATTGCTTAGTAAAAACAACTTATAACGATATAAGGTTTTTAATTGATTGGTTAAGTCAAGATAAACGAGAAGCTCGTCTTTTGCATCCATCAAACTTTTCATATATTGAATGGTAATCGGAAAATCATCATAGTAGAATCCGCCGATTCCGTCATTGAAGAGTTTAGAATAGGTTTTAAAGTGATTGATGAGAGCATCAAAAACATTATCGGTTTCATTAATCAGTGATTGAATGGCTTGCATTTCTTGAGGTTTTAAACTATGCTCAATGGCTACCGGATCGTCGAAGCATTCAATATATAATCCATAATTTTTGATTAATGAACCGATTTCATTAATATTTGTATGTTCCCCTTGAAACATTTTTCCATATAAGTGACGATAATCTTTATTGGTATTGATTTGCTCTTTTAAAGTTTGAAGATCTTTTTGCCGCTTTCGCAGTTTCAAATAATCTTCAAATAAAACAATTTCATCACTTTTCTTAATGACATAATGAATGCGATGATTGATTTCACTGACTTCAGTAAAATATTCATTGATTTCCTGAATAAATCCGCGTCGTTCACCATGATGGGTATGGTTCTTATGAGGAAAATATGAAATGACCATGTTATAAATATCATTCGTAATTTGATAGGAGTAAATAAAGTTATTAAGATTTTGTAAGATATCGGTGAGGTTTTCATCATGGATGGTAGAGAAAAATTTCACAATATGACGACGCTCATCTTCATCTTGTATGGAGTTGATGAATTGATAACAAGCATCAAAATCGCTTAATACATCTTCGCTTCGAAGATATTCAATCCCTGTTAGAGCATAGTATTGTCGTTTCAGTTCTGTCAATTCTGATAAAATGGATTTTAGCTCTCTAAGGTCATTAATTAACTCTTCTAAGATAATACCCTTGAATTTAGAACTTCTTTTTCCCTTTGCTTCCATTTTTACAAGCGAGATGATATTATTATCAATATCATCTAATGAAGTGAAATAACGCAAATATTGACTTTCGAGATTTTCATAACGTTTCAGGGTGGTTTTAATGTGAACCAATCTATTACGCAATTCTTGATAACGATTGGTATTGAGCCAGATGTCATGAATCCTGTGATTTTTTAAAAACTCTGTTGTTTCAATGATGAGTTTGATAATTTGATCATCATCTGGATCAAATTGCCATTGAATCATCTGCTGCACAAGAAAGGCTGCATCTTGATAAACACGAGTGTTGTGCGTTCCAATTCGAAGCTGTGATAAAATCTCTTGATGGTGCAATAACACTTGATTGACAGCATCCACATTAGCTTCTTTCCAATAAGTGGATTGTATAATCCGTATGGCTTCATCAACATCAAACTCATGGAGTCCTTGATAATCCCAGTCCAAATATAATTCTTGTTCTTGCATTGAATATATTTCCGATTTGATGTTTTGATAGAGTTTGGCAGCTTTATGATAATTCACCAAATTAGATTTTTTCCATGAAGATGGGACTTTTTCCCACTCCAATCCCCGAATATCGTTGACAACATTTTTAAATCGAGCATAATTGGGGATTTTCGCAAAGTGATATTCTTGTTCAAGCGTTTGTGCTTTTTCATAAAGAATGACAAAGTTTCGTGAAATTTGAAACAATAAATTGAGAATTTGGTTGGGGTATTCAATGTGATGATTGACAGGAATATGAATAAATTTTGATTCTTTAAATTTTGGAATCTTGTGTAAGTCGTTTTCAATGGCTTTTAAACTGGCTATAATTTCATAATATTCATGCTTGTATAAATTTGATAAATCATCGATGGGGTAGATGGCCTCAGGAGAGGCATCCAAAATGAGATGCATTAAGACATCAACAAAGCGAAAGTTCAAAATGCGATCGGTGATTGTGAATTCATATTGCTTAATCGTTTGATAAGCTTGCGTTAAATTTGCCTTGACTTGATGTTCATCGATGGGTTGAATCTCAATGCGATGACGATATTTACTTTTAATGACAGCATTGTTGAAAGAATGAGCAAGATTGATGTAAAGTGGGTTGAGTTGATCGTCTTGCAATTGCTTTTCTAATTCGGAAAGTGTTCTTGTTTGACTGGATAAGTATAAAACTCGACGATTTCTTTGAATAGCATCGAGAGCGATATTATACAAAGTTCGCGTTTTTCCTGTTCCTAAAGGACCAACAATGGCAAAAGAATTGCCTTTACTTGCTCTTTCAACAGCCTGGCGTTGACGATATGAGAGTGAAGAGACAAAGAATACTTCTTCTAACTCTTTTCGATATATTTCATGCTCCAAAGGCCAACTGATATTTTGATTTAATGAAAAACGATCATGGTTCATGACGATGGTAGGGGAAACCGTTTTCGCAATCGTCATATAATTTTCTAGTTTGAGCGGTTGATTCACAAGACGTGATACATCATTACAATATTTCATGAAATCATAAATTGTTTCCAGCTTGGGAGTGGGAAGGTCGATATCTTGACTTTTAAAATAAGTGATGAGCATGTTGTTAGGAAGTGGATTGGCATCAATACTCATGTAAAAGAGTTCATTCTCATAAAACAGACTAATGGGGATGAGCACCAAAGGTGCGAATTGTTCATTTTTGGTGCGATCATAATAGGATAGAAGACCGTATGTTAAAAAAACTTGCATCGATTGATTCTCTTCGTGAACCTCCATAAAATAGAGATAGGGAAGATGGCGTGCAAGGATTTCATCGGGATTATCACTGTGACCTAAACCCACTGACTGAACATCATAATGAACCATTTGATCTAATTTCACAACACGGTTTTCTAGAAGTTTGGTGATGATTTTATAATCAGCATGACCAATTTCAATATAATAGTCGTCGTGAAAAATATCAAGCAATTGAATGTTATCAGTGGAAAGACGAATCGTCTTTCGAAATTTCTTCATGAGTATCACCACATGTCTATTATATCACTAAAATAAGATTTAGAAAAGTGTTTTTCATTTAATAAAAAAGAAATAAACCACATTCTTGTGGTTTATTTCTGAGCTTTTTTCAATTGAGCATAGATGAGAATAAATGGAGCCAGTCCATCAACATGATCAACATCGGCCGGCAAAGCAAGTAGAGACTGTTCTTGAATGCCTTCTTCTAGTTTATAGGGATGGATTCCTTGTAAATGCCATTCTTCTTTCTCATCGGTGTCTTGTGAGAAGTAGTGAAGACGGATTTGATGATATGTATCAATACCGTTAACATAATATTTTTGGGATAGATAATCTATTTTTGTTCCTTGAAGGTAAGCATAACATAACATTAGAGATCCACCCACTTCAATGTAGTTTTCCTTTAAGTTGGGTTTGTCGACAATTTGGTACCACATAAAGTTGCGTTTTGCTCCATCGAGTCCATCAATGAGTTTCTGAAAGAGTGTGATTAAATCGGGATCGGGGAAAAACGACAACACTTCAACAAGACTCATTGCGAGATACCCCATTCCTCCTAACCAAGCGACACTTGATTGGGTTCCGTGGCACAAGAATAGTTGCTTGTCAGAATTATAATATCGATCAAAGAAACTTAAAAACTGTTTCTTTACATCTGCTTTCAAAGCATCGTCTTGAACCAAATTGGCATATTTTGCATAAAACAACAATGTTTTAAAACTGTGATCAAGAGATAATGGTTGTCCCATCGCATCTAGCAGAATTCCTGCTTCATTTCGTGGAAGCAATGCAATTTGACCTGCTAACTCATCAAGAGCAATTTTATACTTGACAAGTTCTGTATATTCATAGACATCAAACAAGGGAAGTAGGGTAACAAAGGGATGAGTCATGACATCCCGATGTTTGATTTTACCTTCTTCCGTAATGAGTTCTTGATAATATTGTACAACAAAGTCATAGTATTTCTCTTTATTGGTGGCACGATATAAATCAAAAATCGCTTTTCGTAAAAAACCATCTTCGTAGGTCCATGTGTTGTTTTTTTCAACAAAAATGGCAGATAAGACTTGATCAATGTAATGTTCAACCACAATAAACCCCCCTTTTTAAATTTTTGCTTCGGGTCACTTTTTTCTAATTATAGCATGTTAATAAAAGAAGCACAATAGAAACGAACGATATTTTTGAAAATTAAATCATTCATTAAAAAAAGTTTCCCTGAATATGGGAAACTCGTAGATAAAAGAACAAGGGTTTTAATCTTCAATTGAATCAATAAATTGGAGAATATCTTCATAGTCGAAAAGTTCTTGATAAGAATAGGTGATGTCTGTAAAGTCAATGGAAGAGTAATAGGATTCCAAAATTTCTTCAAATAAAACTCCTGTTTTCGCAAGCCCATTGGCTCCATTTTGACTCATGCCGACACCATGACCGTTTCCTCCCCCATAAAGCGTGAATGTCTCCCCATCGGTTTCAATGGCAAAGAATGCTGAATAGAGGTTTCCTGGATTCGTCCATGTTTTGCTATAAGTAGTATTCGCACTGGTTGCTCCATATACTGTCACATTGGATCCAGCTGTGGAGGGTCTTAGGGTGAAACGAATGTTATATTGATTGATAATTTTATAAGTCCCTGTTGAGGTGCTGATGGAAAGACTAATGATAACACCACTATCTCCCCGTTTATCAACCGTCATATCGAATACTTCACCAACATCTGTAGGAATGGGGGTCGAAACCCACTCATCACCAGATTTTGTTAAAATGAGAGCAGGAGTGGCTAAATATGATTTTTGTAAATTCGCATTTAACATACTCGCAATTTGTGCTTTTGTAAATGTGACACACCAGCGATGATAGGAAGTCCCAGTATCTGGAGTATTCATTTGAATTTGCTTGAAGAAAGTGAGGGCACTAGCCTCATTCGTAGCATCAAAAGGGATCGGATTTCCAAGAGAATCTGTGGTAAGATTATGCCCAAGAAGATAAGCTACATAGGCACCTGTTTCTCCACTAGATATCCAAACATCGTGAGCGCTGGCAGTTAAGCCTGAAGAAGTACTATAAAAAAATGCTTGGACAGGATCACCATCATGGGTCATGATGAGACCTTTGGTTGCTTCAACCGCTTGGGTAGTACTTGTTTGGGCATTCGCATTGTTATAAACTTGGCTCGCGACACTATCATCAACAGTATAACCAAAAGCATCTTTTGATTTATTAAAAATATCCATGTAGGCATAGGTGCGGGCAGCAATGGCTTGAGCTTTTAGAGCTTCCACATGATATGAGGAAGGCATTTCCGATGGAACGACTTTCAATAAGTATAATTCAATATCAATATCATTCACCACTACGAGTTTTTGATCAATCATGGCTATTTCTAAATTCCCAGCATATTTGGGATTTCCCATACTTCGGTTAATACTAGTAATTGAGATTTCTTCGGAAGCTGAAGAAAAAATCACACGTTTGGTGGTTTCAAGTAAGGTTGTTCCCCCTTGAGTAATGCGCATATGACTATTGTTGATGGTAATTTGGAGGGTAGATGCTGATTCAATCGTTACTGTATAAGTTCCATCATAAGTTTGGAGCGAGCCCTCACTCGGAAAATAGAGGGTAACACTAGAATGAAATAGAGTTGCTTCATTTGTGAAATCGGAAATCGTATTGCGAATACCAACGCGAATGTTAGAAAAACCGAGTGAACCTTCCATCATCATCGTTTTAATGGTATTTGATACTGTATCACAAGCAACATAAATGTTTTCCATGCCAATGTAAAAATCGTTAATGGTTACGAATTGAACTTCTTCTTGTTCCATTCTCACAAATTTCGTTTCAGGTGTATATTGAAAAATCGGGCAATTGAGTAGTTCAATTTTAGATTCTTCTTTATCAATCGACAGAATTTTCGTTTGATAATACACAACATTTTCTTCATTGGATTCAATGGTTTTGGGAATCACTATGATTTCAATCGTGTCATATATTAATATGTTGCTCACTTTTTCAGCGGTGATGGTTACAACTCCGACATTGATTCCCGTCACATATCCTCCAGCAACGATAGCAATGTTATCATCGCTACTAAACCAATTGACAGGTGAGGATATATTTGTGGATAGTTTGATGACTTCTCCGACTTCGATCTCGTTATCACCCACAATGACCAATTGCTCAACGCGAGGAGTCACTTCACTTTTACACCCCGTTAGGATGAGCAAGATGAGGAATAATCCTAAAAATAACCTTTTCATAATACATCCTCCAATAATCAACTCATATTTTACCATGTTTTAGATACTTTTGCAATCTTTTAAATGTGTGGAAAAATATCGAAATCCATGGTACAATGAAAGAGGTGAAACGTATGAAAACACTTCTCGTTGGAATTAATTCGAAATATATCCATCCCAATATTGCCATTCGCTTGTTAAAAGGAGTGGCACTTCAAGCCATTCCCGATGTTGATATTGCAATCAAAGAATGGACCATTAAAGATTCGGCATCAACGATTGTTGAAGAGATTCTAAATTTTAACGTGGATTTAATTGGATTTAGTTGTTATATTTGGAATATTGAACTCATAAAAGAAATCCTACTTGCTTTAAAAATGAATCGATTTTTAGGAAAAATTCTTCTCGGAGGACCAGAAGTTTCCTATGAATATCAAGACTTCTTTTCCCTTTATGGGGTCGATTATATCATTCGGAATGAAGGGGAACTGGCTTTTACAGGTCTTCTAAAAGCTCTCATCCAAGAGCACGAACCATTGGGTGTACCCAACCTTGTCACGTCACAATTTGAGAATCAACTAGAACTGATTACTAGTTTAGATGAACTTCCATTCCCTTATGATGGCCTTGATTATAAGCATCAAATCATGTATTTGGAAGCTTCGCGAGGATGTCCTTATCATTGCAGTTATTGCATGGCTTCTTTAGAAAAAAAGGTTCGTACCTTTTCATTAGATCGAATTAAAGATACCATTTTAAGATTGTTGAGGGCGGGAGCAAAAACATTTAAGTTTTTAGATCGTACTTTTAATATTGATCCTAAAAGAGCCATGGAACTTTTTCGTTTCATTAATGAACAAGCTCCTGATCATGCCTCTTTTCAATTTGAAATCTCGGGTGATTTATTCACATCCAAAATGATAGATTATTTGATTCATGATGTACGTCCTAGATTGTTTCGTTTTGAAATTGGGATTCAGTCAACCAATCCTACGACCAATCGCGCCATTGGACGTCATCAAAACACTACACTTCTTTTTCAAAATATTCAAAAGTTACAACAAGGAGGGAAAATTGGCATCCACCTTGATTTGATCGCTGGATTACCTTTTGAAGATTTGTCCTCTTTTAAGAATACACTCAATGAAGCAATCCAACTTCGACCTTTAGAATTACAACTTGGTTTCTTAAAATTTCTTAAAGGAACACGAATCATGCAGGAAGCATCTCTTTATGATTATCAATGGCACAAAAGTGCTCCCTATGAGATTATTACCAATCATATCTTGAATGAACACGACATCGCAATCATTCATACAGTCGAGAATGCACTTGATAAATTCTACAATACTCCTTTTTTCAAGTATACCATTCACTATATTCTCGATTTGGTCCCAAATGCTTTTGATTTTTTCTTTGAATTAGGACAATACTATGAAGCACGATATTCTTGGATTGGATATAACCTTGATGAATTATTCATACGTTTTGATGAGTTCATCATGACGCAAATAAGCATTCCCCATCCAACCTTCTTATATTTGATGAAAAAGGATTATCTTCTTCACTTTTCAGTTAAGCCGAAAATATGGTGGCCAAGACCTGGTCACGAACGTTATCATCAAAAAGTTCGTAAGATTCTTTCGACGCAAACCCTACCTGTTCTCCTAGATGATGTGTTCCGCTATGGGGTTCTTGAAACAGAGGGAGATCATGGTTTTATGGTTCTATACATGCCCGATGGGCAGCGATTCCTTGAATGGTAAATACTTTTTTCTTGATTTCTATAAAATACATGCTAAAATAGAAGGGTATCGATTAGGGCTATAGCCAAGCGGTAAGGCAGTGGACTCTGACCCCACGATTCGATTGTTCAAATCAATCTAGCCCTGCCATAAGAAAACAAAACCACTTTTCATGAAAGTGGTTTTTTTCTTATTATGGATAAAGCAATGAGGACTTGAGAGGGTAAATAGAATACCCATGCTAAATTAATCGGAACTTGAAGGAGCCAAGCAAGAAAAGATTCTGGAGGAATAACAACATATGAAGAAGCATTCCCTAATCCAACCATTAAATCACATCCAATAAAAAGAATAAGTCCCAAGCCAAAAGCCCAATTCTTTGCATCCGTGATCCATGCATCAATCATGTTCATTACCAGATTAGCAAAATAGAAGAGTGTTAACGCAAGCAAAATATCAAAAGTATTTTTTGCAACCACCATCCCGCTCCCTAAGGCAATGAACACAAGAAATAATCGCACGCTTAATCTTGGTATTACAGCTTTTTGATGATAAAAAAGTCGCACAGCATAAATTATTTGAACAAGATTAAACCATATCATAGCCGGTATTTGATTACGACTTTGTATCACGAGAAAAAAGTCAGCAACAGCAGTACAAAATAGAGCCATTTGTACAAGTCTTCGATTACTACCCTGAATGGGAACCAATGTTACCCATAAAAATGCAATTAAAATTGAGGTATACATTAAAATTGAGGTAGTTTCTCCGTGAGATATCCATAAAAAAAGGATATATAAACATAATTCAATACCTATGAATGGGCAAGTATAAAGCCATGTTCGTTTCATATCATCATGCAACCTCAATTTATTAAACAAATCGATGTTCCTTTCTTTGCAAACAGGTGTTTCTATGATTATTATAGCTCAAAACGATTAAATCTCCAAGAAAAACCAATGTAAACACAAAAACAGTTTCATTGATGATCAATTAAACTGCTTTACTTGTGGAAATCCAGTTTGTTTTTTTTAATTGTAAAGTGAAGAAATCAATCAATGGACCTAACATGACGATTGTCATAATGGAGCCAATGCCAATAACTCCACCGAGTAACCATCCAATGAGGAATAGAAGGGCATCACATACCATTTTTACATAAGCAAAACGCCATTTTTTTCGTTCATGAATAGTAAGAACAATGGCTTCAAAAGGAGAATAGCCAATATTTGCATAAATATAAAGGGATAATGACATTGCAAGTCCGATAATGGCTAAAAAATCAACGAAGATAGATAACCATAGATTGCCATTGGGATTGTAGACCCACCCCGTATCGAGAATTACTTGCATAAAGGGACCTAATAAGAGAGCAATGAGGACGGTACCAATATTGATTTTTTTTCGATCGATGAAAAAGATAATCGTTGATAAGACAACATTTAGTATTAAAATTGATGTGCCAATATCAATCCCAATAAACTTGGCAAAACCTTGTTCAAATACAAGAACTGCATCACCGCCAATATTTGCTTGGATAATAAAAGTAGCAAAAATTCCAATAAAAGTTAAAGATATGATGAGAAGTACAATACGTGTTACTATTTCTTTTTGTTTACCATTCATAAAATCACCTGTCGTATTATACTCGATAATGTGATAAATTGCAAGTTTTCAGCAAATGAAACACCTGAGTGTCTCTCAGGTGTTGTTGATGGTATATTCATCTATTAAATGATTCATTGCAAAATAGGTGTCAATGACTTTTTCTACTTCTGGAATACGAATGGAGTTATTATCTTTTGTTTGAATAATAATTGTTCCATAGTGCAATTCATACCCTCGTCGAGTCGCTTTATAGAAATCAATCTTTACAATATCTTTAAAGTGAACGATTTGTGTTTTGCCCAAATGATGAACAATAAACGTATGTTCTTCGTGCAAGATGAGATGGTGAGGTCGGATGAGGGTGTAGATGATATCGAGTACGAGAAATACAATTAAGATTATCACAAGAATTTTCAAAACACTACCAAACTGATTAGGGATGAGCACAAATAACGTTAATAAAATCGTCCAAAATCCAGTAGATATAGCAGGAATATAGCTTTTTTTGGCAATGACAGACTTCATACTTCTTCTCCTATCAAATCGTA
>JAQVOS010000028.1 GCA_028702495.1 Bacilli bacterium | reverse complement strand
TATAAGCAAGTCAATTTTATGAAATACTTATCTTCCATTAAATATAGTGTTTAAATGAATAAAGACTTATCTGAAGGTTGTAAACTTTAGATAAGTCTTTTATCGCATAACAAGTGTCAAACTCGGGGCGAAAATATACGAATCATTTGTGGATAAATTGTAAAAGGATGAAAGAAATCATAATTATATATGTAAATTTAGCACTATTAATTTTTAGTATATGTTATAATATAAGTGTAAGATGAAGCGAAAAGGAGGATTAACTATGAAAGTCAGTGTTCGCGGAAAAAACAAATTTGAACCATCAGATGCAATTCGTAACTATGCTAGCAACAAAATGCAGCGAATCAATGTGTACTTTGCGTTCCATGATCAGCTCACTGCTAATGTGTTGTGTAAGGTGTACGATGATTATCAAGAGGTTGAAATTACGATTCCAACCAAGCATGTTATCTTACGAGCAGAGGTGAAAGCCCAAACAATTTATGGGGCCATTGATTTGGCCATTGATAAACTCGAAAATCAAATTGTAAAACACAAATCAAAGATTTACAATAGTATAAAGCAAAGAGAAGGCATTTCAAAATATTATGCTGAAAATTCAGACTTTGATTTAGAAGCCCTCAAAGCGGAGGTTAAAGCAACTAATTTGGTAAGATCAAAGAGTGTTACCCTAGAACCTATGACACCTGATGATGCGATTATGCAAATGGAGATGCTAGGTCATGATTTCTTTATTTTCTTGAATTCTCTCACCAGTAAAACCTGTGTGGTTTCTTTACGTGAAGACAACGACTATGGAATCATTGAAACCAAATAATATAATTGAAAAGGATATTGAGAAATTCTCAATATCCTTTTTTGAATGTTGCTTATCTAGCTATGAATAACTCATTAACATAATTCCAATCGATGATTTTAAAGAACGATTGAACATAGTCAGCACGTCGATTTTGATAATTTAGATAATAAGCATGTTCCCAAACATCGAGTCCAATAAGGATTTTTCCTTGTTGAAGTGGAGTATCTTGATTGGGGGTTGAGGTAATGGTTAAAACACCTTCATGATTTTTGATGAGCCAACCCCATCCACTACCAAAGCGACTCAACGCCGCTTTTTTAAACTGTTCTTCAAAAGCACTTAAAGATCCAAACGTTTGCGTGATGGCACGTGTTACTTCATTATTAGGAATCACTCCATTGTTCGGTTTTAAAATTTTCCAAAAGAAACTGTGATTATAATGCCCCCCACCATGATTGCGAACGGCTGTGCGAATTGCTTCGGGAAGTAAATCGATTTCAAGTAATAAGGTCTCTAGGGGTTTGTCTTGGAATTCGGGAGCTTTTTCGAGGGCGAGGTTTAATTGGTCAATATATGCTTGATGATGTTTGGTGTGATGAATTCTCATCGTCATCTCATCGATAAATGGTTCTAAAGTTTGGTACGAATAATTTAAATTTGGTAAAGTATGTTTCATAATATCATCTCCTTTATGATTACAAACTCATTTTATCATCTATATTTAGAAGTTGCAAGGAATATGCAACAAAAGTTAGCATATGCTAACAAATTACTCTCAATGATAAAAATATCTTGTAAAAGAGGTTAAAATTTGGTATGATATGTTTAGTATTTGAAAGGATGTGATGATGAGTGTTTAAAGGTTTATTTGATCCAGGATACAAAGAATTAAAGCGTATTGAGAAAATAGCCACCACCATCGATCAATTGCAAGCGGAATATTGCAAACTAAGTGATGATGAATTAAAAGCAAAAACACCTTATTTTAGAAAAAGATTAGCAGAAGGGGCAAATTTAGATGATCTCATCATAGATGCATTTGCCACTGTCCGTGAAGCGTCAACGAGAGTTCTAAAAATGACTCCTTTTAAAGTACAAATTATGGGAGCTTTGGCTCTCCATGGTGGTAATATCGCGGAAATGAAAACGGGTGAAGGTAAAACACTAACTTCTACCCTTGTTGCTTATCTAAATGCTCTACCTTCAAATGGCGTTCACATTGTCACAGTCAATGAATATTTAGCCAGTCGTGATGCTCATGAAATGGGAGAACTTTTCAAATGGCTTGGACTCACGGTAGGTCTCAATCTGAGAGAACTCAGCCCTGAAGAGAAGAAACAACAATACCTTTGTGATATCACCTATTCAACAAACAATGAGCTTGGGTTTGACTACCTAAGAGATCACATGGTCATTTATAAAGAACAAATGGTACAACGACCCTTGAATTTTGCCATTGTTGACGAAGTTGACTCGATTTTAGTCGATGAAGCAAGAACACCCCTCATTATTTCAGGTGGTCAAAAAAATACTGGGAACCTCTATCAACAAGCCGACCTATTTGTGAAGAGACTCACAGCTGAGGATGATTATGTGGTGAATATCAAAGATCGCCACGTCATTTTAACCGAAGGTGGAATGGGGAAGGCTGAAAAGTTCTTTGGTCTTGAAAACTTGTATGATTTACGAAATGTTGCCTTATTACATCATATCAATAATGCCTTGAGAGCGAACTACATCATGAGTCGTGATGTTGATTATGTCGTAAAAGACAATACCATCATCATTGTTGATGCCTTTACAGGACGCCTTATGTATGGAAGACAATATTCTGAAGGTCTTCACCAAGCCCTTGAAGCCAAAGAGCATGTTGAAATTAAACAAGAAACACGTACGGTTGCCACTATTACATTCCAAAATTATTTTAGAATGTATCGAAAACTGGCAGGTATGACAGGAACTGCAAAAACTGAAGAAGAAGAATTTAGAAATATTTATAATATGTATGTGGTTGAAATTCCAACCAATAAACCCATCATTCGAATTGATATGGCTGATTCGATGTATCTCACTTCAAAAGCAAAATTTGAAGCAATAGCAGATGACATCAAGGCTCGTTATCAAGCGGGTCAACCGGTTTTAGTTGGCACGATTTCCATTGAAACCAGTGAACATCTCTCCGCCCTTCTTCAAAGGCGAGGAATCCCTCACAATGTCTTAAATGCAAAACAACATGAACGTGAAGCCGAAATTGTTGCTAATGCTGGTCTTTTAAAATCAGTCACCATCGCAACGAATATGGCTGGTCGTGGAACGGATATTAAACTGGGTCCTGGCGTTGTTGAACTAGGTGGTCTTGCTGTTATTGGAACGGAACGTCATGAAGCAAGACGTATTGATAACCAATTAAGAGGACGGTCAGGTCGTCAAGGCGATCCAGGATATACTAAATTTTATTTATCTGCTGAAGATGATCTCATGCGTCGATTCGGTAGTGATCGTTTTAAAACTGTTTTATCGATGGTTGTGAACCAAAATGGGTCTGAAGTTGCTCTTGAAAGTAAGATGTTTTCTAGCTTTGTTGAGAATGCGCAAAAGAAGATTGAAGGAAACAACTTTGACATGCGTAAAACAGTCCTTGAATATGATGAAGTATTAAGAAAACAACGAGAAATTATCTATGGTCAACGGGCTCAAATCTTATTTTTAGATGACATTAGTCCCGTTATTGATGATATGGTCACCAATTGTTGCACCCGTATTGTCGATACTTACTTTACTCCTGGACGAAAAATGGGAGCGATTGACACAAAGTATCTATATGAATCAGTGAACGGAAAATTCTATCCACCCAGTATGTTTATGGAAGAAGACCTTAAAGGCAAATCACGAGAAGAAACCATTGCCTTCTTAATTGATCAAAGTCATCGTTTACTCGATGAAAAACACACCAATTTCCCACCAGAAGTCGTAAGGGAATTCTTAAAAGTTGTCCTTCTAAGAGTTGTGGATACTTTTTGGATGGAACACATTGATGCCATGAGTGAACTACGTCAAGCCGTTCGCCTTCAAGCATATGCTCAAATCAATCCCCTTCGCGAATATAAAGAAGTTGGATTTGAAAAATTCAATACCATGATTGCCAACATCGAAAATGAAGCCATGAGATTTATTAATCGGGCTCAGATTCGTGATAATATGCAACGTGAAGTGATTGTGAAAAATACCGTCGCTTCATCTGGTAAAGAAGAATTGAAAAAAACACCCAAGAAAGCCGCCGAAAAAGTAGGAAGAAACGATCCCTGCCCTTGTGGAAGTGGGAAAAAGTATAAGAACTGCTGCGGAAGAGAGTAACATTCATCCATTCATTATGAGAGGACTCCATTATGGAAAATTATGAAATTGTAAAGAAAATTGAGGAATATAAAACTCGTCTTCAAGAACTCAAAATTGCCATTAATGTGGATGGTCTTGAAGCAAAACTAAAAGAATACGAATCCATGATGAATGATTCTACTTTTTGGAATGATACTGAAAAAAGCGGTAAGATTCTAAAAGAAGTGAAGTCTTTAAAAGATTTAAGTGCTACCACTCGTCATCTTTTCGGAAAACAAGAGGACTTAGAAGTCTATTTTGACATGCACAAAAGTGGTGAAGAAGGATTAATGGATGAAATCGAACAATTGATTGAAGAGATTGAAACCGATTTATCTGATTTTGAAATTAAAATGCTTGTCAGCAAAGAATATGATGACTGTGATGTTATCTTTGAAATGCATCCAGGAGCTGGGGGTACCGAGTCTCAAGATTGGTGTGAAATGCTATTTCGCATGTATAAGCGCTATTGTGAACGTAAGGGATATGAAGTAGAAGTTCTAGATTATCAAGACGGTGAAGAAGCTGGCATTAAAAGTGTCAGTTTCGTTGCCCATGGTGAAAAGGCTTATGGATATCTAAAGGGTGAACAAGGCGTTCATCGACTTATTCGTATTTCTCCTTTTGATAGCAATGCGCGTCGCCATACCTCTTTTTGTGCCATATCCATCTTCCCATCCCTAGATGATACCATCAATATTGAGGTGAAGCCAGAAGACATTCGCATCGACACTTATCGTTCTAGTGGAGCAGGAGGTCAGCATGTCAATAAAACGGATTCTGCCATTCGCATCACCCACTATAAGACGGGAATTGTCGTTACCTGTCAAAATGAGCGTAGTCAAATTCAAAATCGTGAACGAGCGATGCAAATTCTAAAATCAAAATTATACCAAGTAGAAATAGAAGAACAAAGTAAACGTTTAAAAGACTTAACCGGCGATGTTGCTGAAAATACATTTGGCAGTCAAATAAGAACTTACACATTTCATCCTTATTCCCTTGTTAAAGATCATCGAACAAACTATGAAGTTGGGAATGTGAATGCGGTGATGGATGGTGATTTGGATGGATTCATCAATGCTTATCTCAAATCAAGTTATAATCAGAGGTAAAGTATGAGATTAAAATTCAATAGAACCAAACTTTTAGAATGGGTTTACATTACCATCGGTGTCATGATTGCTTCATTTTCTGTAAGTTTTTTCCTGGACCCCATTGATCTTGTCATTGGAGGCGTAACAGGATTAGGTGTCATTTTTAAAGCCCTCTTACATCAAGATATCTCGTTATATATGTTCATCATTAACATGATTTTATTGGGGGTGGGTCTCATCTTTCTTGGAAAAAGCTTTTTCCTCAAGACAGCTTATGGATCCATCATTTTTCCTGTATTTGTCAAAATATTTAATGTGATATATCCTTATGTCATGAGTGAACCTTTAACCGATAAAATCATCGTAGTTTTATTTTCCTCCCTCCTAATGGGAATTGGTTTAGGCATTGTAATCAAGTATGGAGGAACCACAGGAGGATCAGAAATTCCTCAAAATATTCTCTTAAAGTTTTTTCACATTCCCTACTCTGTATCGCTATATCTCATCGATGGAATCGTCGTCTTAATTGGATATTTTGTTTTTAAAGACATTCTCGATGTTCTCTATGGACTCATCTATATCTATTTATCAGGACTTGTCATTGATCGGGTCGTATTCAGTGGTTTTAATAAACGAGCTGTTTATATCATCTCATCTGAGTGTGATAAGATTAAAGAAAGAATCTTGATTGATTTAGGACGGGGTGTCACCCAAATCAAAGTAGTTGGTGGTTTCTCGAATACAGAACGAAACAAACTTGTCTGTGTCTTATCTAGTTTTGAATTCTATAAACTGAAAAAGATCATTGAAGAATATGATCCCCATGCTTTTTTCTATGCTGTCCGCGCAGAGGAAGTCAGTGGAGAAGGATTCACCTATGGAAAATGAAATCACCATTCTTTCGCTTGAAAAGAAAAAAACACAGTATTTAGTGAAGACAACGGAAGGTGACTACCTCTTTCATGAGGATGTCATTCTTCGTTATTACATATTTAAAGATAAAGTATTTCCCATTTCTGAATTTAAAAAGTTATTACTCGATCAAGATATGACCACAAATTTTCAAAAAGCGATACGCTACTTGAAGTATGGGCCACGTTCCGAAGCCGAGATTAGAGAGCACCTTGGCGATATTCAAGGATGGGTAACCATTAAAAAACGTCTTTCAGCTTTGGGATACATTGATGACGAACGATTTGCGAAAACGATGATGGATTATTACATTCGTTCGCAAAAAGGGCCCGCTTATATTCGCCAAATGCTCATTCAAAAAAAGATTGGGAAATCCATCATTGATCAAACATTACAAACTTATACGGATGAAATCGAAACAGATGTCATCCGTCATCTTTTAGTAAAAGAGCAATTGCTTCATGAAAAGGAACCGATTGCTAAACAAAAACAACTGATTTTATCAAAGCTCATTCGTTTGGGTTTTTCAAGTGGCCCTATCAATCATTGCGTCAAAGAAATGACCTTTGTTGATAACAGTGGCCCCAAACTGAAATCGGATTATGAAAAATTACATAGTAAATACACCAAAGCAAATTTGAATCCAAACGAATGCAATAAAAAGATTATTCAAGCATTGCTTATAAAGGGGTATGACTATCAAAACATTCGTCAAGTCATGAAAATTGACCATGATTTTGAGTAGAAAAGAGGCACTTATGAAACGAATTACACTCACTTTGCTGTTTCTATTTTTGGGAATTATGTTGTTTCCTCTGAAAATTCAGGCAGAAACAATTTTAGAACCATTAGAAAAAGCGGATGGGTCAGGGTATGTCACGTATCGAAATCAAACCACACAAGTCATGATACCCACCGAATATACACAACAACAAACAGATTTTAGAGCGGTATGGGTGTCTCCTCTCGTGGGTGATATCAACTCTTTTATCGATAAGACAGTTTTCAAATCAGAACTTCTCGGAGTTCTAAATGTGATGGAATCGTTTCATATGAATGCCATTGTTTTTCACATTCGTATCATGCATGATGCGTTGTATGATTCGGACCTCAATGTAAAATCTAATTACATCCAAGCTGCAGATTTTGAAGAATGGGACTATTTAGAATGGTTCATTGGTGAATGTCATCGTAGAGGGATTGAGTTTCATGCATGGTTAAATCCTTATCGCATCACCAATTATCAAACATCATTGAATACAATCCTCAATCGATTCGCGGATTATCCCTCCAATCCAGCTTCTAAAGAAGAAAACGTCATCATTGGTTCGACAGGAGCAATTTTAAATCCAGGTGAACCCGCGGTGAGAAAATTTCTCGTTGATACTTGTATGGAAGTCATCGAAAAATATGATGTTGATGCGATTCACTTTGATGATTACTTTTATGCTTCTATGCCATACAATGCAGACTATACAACTTATCAAAAATATAAAGCTTATTTTGAATCCACTGACATTTATGGTTGGAGACAAGAACAAATCGATACATTCATTCAACAACTCAGTACATCCATGCGAGCGTATAATCTTGCGAACAATCGTCAAGTTCAGTTAGGAATCGCCCCAACCGGCATATGGAAAAACGGGAATGGGGTAGTCACCTATGATGGCAATGGAACCGCAATTACAACAGGATCCAATACCGCAGGACAAGAACATTATTCTGCTTATTTGTATTGTAATACTAAAAAATGGGTGGATAATGAATGGATAGACTATATTATTCCACAGTCCTATTGGTCTTTTGAATTACAAGCAGCCCCTTATGCTGATGTGGTTGATTGGTGGGCAAAAGTCGTTCGTTATAAAAAAGTAAATCTTTATACAGGAATGGGATTCTATCGCCATTACACTGGTGATTCTGGAGGTTCATGGGAAACCAATCCTTATGAAGCTTCTAATCAAATTCGTTACAATACCAAACATCCCGAGATTAAAGGGGTTTGTATCTTTAATTATGATTATCTCAAGATTGGAAAATCCAATCTTGGTATGGCAAAAGTGTTAGATGAATATTGGATTCATCCTGTTGCAACCCCCACCATCCAGACCATGAGTGCTATCACTCCCCAAGCAGTTCAGGGATTAAAGCTTCATCATGTAGAAGCAGATCGCTATATTCTTTCATGGGAACCCGTTGCAAATGCGAAAAAATATTTAATTTATCGCAGTGATACTACTATTGATTTAAATGATTCTTCTCAAGTGATTGGGATGGTAGGTATCAACCAAAATAAGGATTGTTTATTTAGTGATACCATCCAAGGAGACCATCAATATGCTATCGTTGCCCAGTCAGGAACAGGTCATCAATCAGAAATGAGTCTTATTCATACCTCTCAAGCAACCACAGAAATGAACTTTGATATTGGAATCATGGATACGCCAACAACGAATAGTATTGTCTTTCCTAAAACTAACATCCAGTTTAATTTCGATCGCGCGGAAGTTTTTGTTGGATCAGCTCTAACCTATCAGGTATATGGTTCCTACGATCAAGAAAATTGGACATTACTAGAAGGAAGGCTTCGTTCATCCGGAATATCTTATTCATTCACTTTTGAGTATCCCAATAACCTTCAAACGATGTATATTAAGATTGTTGGAACAAACGAGTTTGGTTCACTCACTAGTTCAATCGCACAAGTAACAATAAAGGTTGAGGAGACCAGTGATTTATTGGCACTTGCACAATTCTTAATCCAAGACTATATGGCATCACTCCTGAATCCATATGAATAAAAGTGACGTTGACTAGACCTCAAATGGCTAGTCAACGTTTTTTTAGATATATAAAAAAGCGTTGTAACAACGCTTTTGGTTCGTAATTATTTGTTTTTCATGACAATGGTTTCAATGACATCCGCAACGTCTTCACATTGATCACAACATTTTTCAAGACGATAATAGATTTCTTCCCAAATCACGAGTGTTTTTGCATCATTTTCCTCATTAAATAAGTCATGGACTACTTTCAAATATATTCTATCTCCAACTTCTTCCAATCGATTAACTTCAATGATGGCAGGAAGAAGTTTGGTTGATTTATGAAAATTGGCAAATTCAACAACCGCTTGATATAATGCTTCCGCACATTGTAAGGCTACTTTTGCAAATTCAATAACATCTTTGCGAATTTCTTTCACATTGTACATATACATTTTCATTAACACATCTTCAAAAGCATCCGTTACATCGTCGATTTCTTGAGCAAGGTTGATGATGTCTTCGCGTTCAATCGGAGGAATGAACTCTTTCACAAGTTTTTCAATGATTTGGTGTTTCTCAAGATCAGCCGTATGTTCAATTTTATGCATTTTTTCCAAAGAAGATTTAATCGAATCAAATTCATAATGGTTTAATATTTCAATTAGAAACTTACCTGCACTCTTAGCAAAATCAACACATGTAATAAATTCATCAAAATAAAATTGGGTTTGTTTAGACATATAGTTATTCCTCTCTTAAAACATATGAATGAAAAGTTTCGCCATTAAGAAGCCAATAAGGCCACATCCCGGGAACGTAAGAACCCACGTTAACACCATGTCTTTTACAACACTCCATTTGACATTGGAAATTCGCTTCGCTGAACCGACTCCCATGATGGCTGTCGTTTTGGTATGAGTTGTACTGACAGGGATTCCATAAAGTGATGAGATTAAGAGACAACTTGCTGCCGCAATATCAGTGGCAAATCCTTGATAGACATCAAGCTTAACCATATCCATGCCAACAGTCTTAATAATGCGGTAACCTCCAATGGAGGTTCCTAGTCCCATGACGAGGGAACAAAGGATCATGAGCCAAATTGGAATGGTAAAGACGGTAATATCGGTTGTTCCTTGAGCGAGGAATGATCCAAGAAGGAAAACACCCATGAATTTTTGTCCATCTTGAGCTCCATGCATGAAGGCCATGGCTGCTCCACCCGCGATTTGTCCATTTTTGAAAAACGTAAGAGTTTTACGGCGATCCATATTTTTACAAATGAGCTCAATAATCTTAACAGTGATCCAACCAGAACCAAATCCAAGAAGGGTTGATAGCCCTAGCCCATAGATGACTTTAATCCATTCAGCACCATTGATTCCTGAAAAATCACCTTGCAAGGCAATGGCCGCTCCAGAAATACCAGCAATAAGCGCATGGCTTTCACTTGTTGGAATTCCAAAAACCCATGCCAAGGTTGCCCAAATGACAATTCCAACCAAGGCAGCACACAAAGCAGCAAGAGCATTGGAGGCATCTCCTCCAAAGTCAACCATTTTCATGATGGTCGATGCAACGGTTGCATTGAGTAAGGTCATCACCAAAACACCTAAGAAGTTAAATATCGCGGCCATAATGATGGCATTTTTAGGTGATATCGCCTTGGTAGAGACGCATGTGGCAATGGCATTTGGAGCGTCCGTCCACCCATTAATTAAAATCACGGCGAGCGTCAATAATACGGTCACTAATAAAATGGGGTTTTGGACCATTTGCTCTAAGAAATTAAGAAAATCCATGATATTGTTAATCCTTTCATTCTATTGAACATCTCTATTATAGCATGAAAAAAGGTAAATATTAAGCATATTTTTTCAAAATATGAGAAATATTTACCATTTTGTTATTTCTTCACTTTTCTTTTAATGGGATGAGTCAGTAAAAGAATGACTAAGTAAATGATAGCCATACCAATAAAAATCGTAAGCATTCCTTGCCAACCGATGTTTAAGGTATTCTTTATAATATTTAATGATAATTGCATAAGTTCCTCCTATTAGAGAAGCATTGGAACGATGGATAGAATAATTCCACCGGCCAATACGGATGCGATTTGTCCTGCTACGTTCGCAGATACTGCATGCATGAGTAAATGATTTTCTGGGTCTGCTTCAATCCCCATTTTTTGTACAACACGTGCAGACATTGGGAATGCTGAGATACCAGCGGCTCCAACCATAGGATTGATTTTATTCTTGGAGAATAGGTTCAAGAATTTTGCAAACATGACCCCACCAATAGTATCAAATACAAAGGCAAATAAGCCAAGACCCATGACGATGAGTGTATTCCAATTGACAAATTCATCAGCAGTCATTTTAAACGCAATGGAAATACCTAATAATAAGGTAATTAAATTAACGAGTGTATTACTTGCAGTTTCGCTTAAACTCTTAAGTACCCCACATTCCTTTAAGAGATTTCCAAACATTAAGAAACCTACTAGAGCCAAAGATGCAGGAGCAATTAATCCCGCAATGATGGATACAGCGATGGGAAAGATGATTTTTGCAAGTGGAGTAACATTTTTTGGATTGTAAGGCATTCTGATTTTTCGTTCATTTTTAGTAGTAACGAGTTTAATGGCAAAAGGTTGAATGGTTGGAACGAGTGCCATATAGGAATAAGCAGCAACCATAATCGCAGGAAGATAAGTGCTATCCAGTATTTGAGCTACGAGAATAGAAGTGGGCCCATCAGCAGCACCAATGATTCCAATGGAAGCTGCATCATTAAGTTCAAAACCGATTAATCCACCAACAATGATGGTGATGAAAATTCCAAATTGGGCAGCAGCACCGAAAAAGATGAGTTTTGGATTGGATAGAAGTGGTCCGAAATCAATCATGGCTCCAATTCCAATAAAAAGAAGAAGCGGGAAGATTTCTGAAGCTTCAATTCCGGTTTCGAATAACCATTGGATTGCTCCCTTAGCTAGTATCGTTTGATTTTGATCTAAATATTGATCGATAACCCCTGAGAAGGGAAGGTTGACGAGTATGGCACCAAATCCCATCGGCAAGAGGAGGGAAGGTTCCATTTTCTTTTTGATTGCAAGAAAAATTAATAAAATTCCAACACCAATCATGACAATGTCTTTCCAACTGATTTCGGTTATGGATCTTATCAAGAAATCAATAAAATTCATGTAATACTCCTTATGTACATATTTGATTTTTCCATTTATAAGAAAAAACCTACTTGTTATATTTTACATTAATTTGAAAAATAAGTCAATGCTTTCCTAAAATCATTCTTGATGGTAACCATTTTCATTGAAGAAAGAATTAAGGAAGTAATACACACCATTCTCCTGAATGGTCGAAGTGAGATACTTTGCTGACTTAATGAGGTCAGGATGGGCATTCCCCATGGCGACTCCATACTTCGCAAATTCAATCATTTCAATGTCATTATGACCATCGCCAATCGCAATCGTGAATTCATGAGCAATATGATAATGATTGCATATGAAGCGCAATGCATGAGCTTTTGAAGTAATGGGGTTATAGAATTCACTTACAACAGTATCTTCAACATACCAAAAACGAAGTTGAACTCGTCCATTGAAATGTTCGTGTACATAATTTTCTAAAATACTCTCAGATCCTACATGGGAGAAAATAATGGCTCCATTGGGATTGCTTGGAAGAATTTCTTCCAAATGACCAATCCGTAAGTTGCCTCCTTCCAAATGAAGATAAGGAAGAACCTCTTTTGTCTCGCGATAAAGGTAAATATCGTCTTCAATTTCACAAAAAGCATTGGTAATCAAGGCTTCATTGTCATGTAAAAATTGAAATAAATCCTCTCGTTCAATATAAACCATCTGTTTTGGAAAATCCAGATGGGCGGGATTGTGAACAAGCGCCCCATTATAATTGATAATGGGCGTATCAAGACCCAGCAAATCATAATAATACTTACTGGAACGCAAAGGCCTTCCTGTCGCAATGACAACATAGTGTTCCTTTGCCAGCCCTTTTAAGAGTTCAAAACTCTTATCATCATATTGATCAAACCCACTCAAGAGGGTTCCATCTAAATCCACGGCAATTAAATATTGTTTGTCTTTCATAATTTCACCTTTTTTATCATACCACAAATCCATGTTTTTTTCAATAAATAAAACGTGGCAAATAAGGACCAAAAGGATTGATAAAAACTTTGAATTGTAGTAAAATAGGGTTAACAATGGAGGCGAGGGTATGTTTGCTAATTTTTTTAGTACGATTCGTGAATGGTTTGTTCGCTTTTTTGAAGAAGTAACGCTCCTTGACCTCATTCCGTTCATTACGGGTATTGTTTTTGGCATGATTTTAAGTGTTCTCATTTATGTCATCATTTTAATGACAACCATTAAACGTGAACAACGATTTATCACTCAATGTGAAAATCAGGTAGATGATGAAACCATTCAAAAAGCTATTCAATCAGCCCAAAATGTTTATCGGGAAGAAGCACTTCCCCTAAATGCAGGAGAGAAAATCGCTGCGATTAAGAATATTTCGTGGGATTTAATCAATGATATTGCAAAACTGCATTATCCTGATTCAAAATATCCCATCTATGAGTTATCTATTGATGAAATATTGATGCTCAATCATTACATTACCAAAAGAATTGAACATATATTTGATAGGAAGATTTTAAGAAGAGTTCGTAAACTTAAATTGTCGACGATTGTAAAATACTTGGATATGAAAAAGAAGATTGATGAAAATAAACTGGTGAAAGCGGCTCAGACTACCACTAGATCGAAGACTGTTCAGTTTCTCTTTACTGCTCTTAATTCAATTAATCCAGTATTTTGGGCTAAGAAAGTCTTTACTAGTGCCATCATTCCTGCGGCAACCAATCGTATTGCCACTCTTATTATTGATATTGTTGGTGAAGAAACCCGTAGAGTTTATAGTAAAAGTGCTTTTATAGATGATGAAGTCAATAGTGAAATGAAAAAAACCATTGATATTCTCGAAGATCAAATTGAAAATGAAATGAAATAGGAGGATTTTATGAATAAAACGAAATTTGTTATTCCCCAAGTTGAACAAAGTCCTGAAGACAGTGTTATAACTGAAAAAAAGGAACCATCACACTATCGCACGGAACCTTTTATATCCTCCGTTTTTGGAACCAAAGTAAAGGATGAAATTACATTCAATGGGGCTCAATATGGAAATCGTGGTCGTCAATATGACGTATTTCGAGATAAAGAAGAGCGCATTGTGAAGGATGATTATAAGGATTACATCACCTATCACGATACACCAGAGTATCAATCCCTTGCGCCAACCCCAAAGCCAACCCCAAAACCCATTGTGAAGGCTCCTATTCCCCCCGTGGAACGTCCGACCTCCACTCCCGTCGCACCCAAAAGCCCCGTTAAAGTTCCACTCTTTTTAGATGATGAAGTTTCTCCTGAAGAGGTGGATGAATCAAAACAATCCTATGATGATATTGTCTTTGATGTTGAAGAAGAGAAAGCATCACCTATTCCCTTAGATGACTATCAAGATAAACCGGTTAAGCCCGCCAAAAATCCATCCGTCAATAAAGCTTCTTATATTGCTCCCCCTATTACACTGCTCAAGCGGGGGAAAACAGTCCGTAATATTGATATGACGGCAACACAATATCAACGCGATCGTATTGACACCACTTTACGCGATTTTGGAATTGATGGTCATGTTGTTCATTTTACAAAAGGGCCTGCAGTCACACAATTTGAAGTTCAGTTGGAACCGGGTATTAAAGTTCAAAAAGTGAAAAACATTGCATCCAATATTCAAGCCAACCTCAAAGCACGTACCATTCGGATTCAAGCACCGATTCCTGGTAAATCAACCATTGGGATTGAAGTCCCCAATTCAACAACAGACCTTGTTCTATTTGGAGAACTGTTATCCGATGAAGCCTTCCTCAATGATGGAAATCCAATGAATGCGATTCTTGGTCTTGATTTGGGTGGGAATCCTGTCTATCTAAACCTTGCAAAAATGCCACACTGCTTGATTGCTGGAACCACAGGGTCAGGGAAAAGTGTCTGTATCAACTCCATCATCGCTTCTGTTTTATATAAAGCACATCCAGATGATGTGAAACTCATTCTAATTGATCCTAAAGTGATTGAATTCGCTCATTATGAAGATATCCCCCATCTAGCTACCCCTGTCATCACGGAACCTAAAATTGCAACAGCCGCTTTAAAATGGGCAGTGGATGAAATGGAAAATCGTTATCAATTATTTAGAGCTCTTCGTGTTCGCGAGTACGAAGAATATAGTAAAGTCGCAGCAAAAGATGTGAACGTCAAGCACATTCCTTATATTCTTATCATCATTGATGAATTAGCTGACTTGATGTTAACATCAGGAAACGATGTTGAAGATTACATCCAACGTTTAACTCAAAAAGGACGAGCTTGTGGAATTCATTTGATTGTTGCAACCCAACGGCCTTCTGTCGATGTCATTAAAGGAACCATCAAAACTAATATTCCGACACGCATTGCTTTTATGGTGAAAACACAAGTTGATTCAGCGATTATTCTTGACCATTCTGGAGCTGAAAAACTATTAGGTCATGGAGACATGCTTTACAATGATAGCGTTAGTGAAGAGCGACTCCAAGGTTCCTTCATCTCATCAGAAGAAATCATCTCCATTACCAATTATATTAGATCCCATGGTGATGCTGATTTTATGTTTACTCAAGATGACCTCAATGAAAAATTATCGCAAGATGATTTGGCACAAGGGATGAATGATGAATATTTTGCTGAAATTGCTCGCTTCGTAGTTGAAAACAATAGTGCTTCCATTAATCGGATTCAACAAACTTTTAAAATTGGATTTAATCGAGCTCAGGCCATCATGCAAGCTCTCGAAGATCTTACAATCGTCTCTGAAAATCTAGGCTCTCGTGCTCGAGTTGTTCAAGTGAATGCGGAGCGACTCGAAGAAATACTAGAAGAAATATGAGAAACAAATTATTAATCAAAAGTGTCTCAATGCTTTTGATGTTGCTCCTACTGATTGTGATTACCCTTCTTCAAAGAATGTCTATTATTTTATTGGAACGAGGGATTCTCATCAGCATCATTTGCATCGTAATCTATTTTACCTATCAATACATTTTATATGATCGAGGGTTAGACTTATTCGATAAACGTCAAAAACGATTGTATTCTGTCATTGATTATATGCAAGTCATTGTTTCTGCTTTCTTCTTAATGCAAGTCATATTTTCATTTTGTTTTTTCCCTGCAGAAGTGACCCAAACGTCCATGAACCCCAATTTATATGAGGGTGAACGTATTATTGTCGTGCACGACACACACGAACTCAATCGCTTTGATGTAGTTGTGTTTCGCGTCGATATGACCCTTCAAGTTCATGTCAATCCTAATGAAGATCAAGAGTTGTGGATTAAACGTATCATTGGTCTACCAGGGGATAACCTCTATTTTATGGGTGGACAGCTTTATGTGAATGGAATCTTAGTCCATGAACCTCATTTATATGATTCTGAGGGGGTATTACATCAAGGTGGATACTTTGATCAAAGGGGATTTTTCCATTCTTATAATTCATATACACAAGACATTACGCTTGCTGAAATTATGGCACTCACCAATTTATCGGGGTCGACCATTCCCGAAGGTTATTATTTACTCATGGGTGATAATCGTGCCAATAGTAAAGATGGTCGAGAAATTGGTCTTGTTCCTTTCTCCCAAATTATTGGAAAAGGTCGCTACATCGTTCGCCATTTATTTGAATGGGAAAAGATAGGAGTCTAAATAATGATACAATGGTTTCCTGGCCACATGATGAAGGCCAAAAAAGAAATGGCAGAAATCTTACGCCTCATCGATATTGTGATTGAACTGATTGATGCTCGAATCCCTCAGTCGAGTCAGAATCCATTGTTTCATGATATTGTAAAAAATAAACCGCGATTATTGCTATTAACAAAATCAATGTTAGCCGATGATGCAATGACAAAGTCATGGATAAAGGTTTATGAACAAGAAGGTAATCCATGCTTCATGATTGATTCCATCAGTGGTTTTAATATCAATCGCATCGCATCTTTTTCTCGCGAGATATTGAAGGATAAAATTGAGCATGATCGAGCTCGAGGATTGAAGGATCGCCCCATGCGAGCCATGGTCATTGGTGTTCCCAATGTTGGTAAGTCAACCTTCAT
The DNA here is from genome assembly GCA_028702495.1 of Bacilli bacterium. Classification (GTDB taxonomy): domain Bacteria; phylum Bacillota_I; class Bacilli_A; order ML615J-28; family CAG-698; genus JAQVOS01. Next base: position 3,416 of record JAQVOS010000028.1, on the reverse strand, counting down.
TAACAGCTTAGTCAAAAAAAAGGTTTCCGCTGTTGGTAATCGCCCAGGAGTGACGAAAGCACAACAATGGATTCGCATCAATAAAGATTTTGAATTATTAGATACTCCTGGAGTTCTTTGGCCTAAATTTGAAGATCAAACACAAGGATATCATCTCGCTCTGACGGGAGCTATTCGTGACGAAGTATTGAAAAAAGAAGATTTAGTCCTTTACTTGCTAGATTATTTAAAAACCTTTTATCCCACCTACTTACAAAAATATATGGAATGCCAAGATCTTTCCGAACCTCACCTCATAGATCAATTCGGTCGAAGGATGGGAATTGGGGAAGAGGATACTGATCGTATCTATGAGATCATTTTGAAGGATTTTCGTGCTGGTGTCATTGGAAGAATCAGTCTAGATCGAGTGAAACATGAATGATTTATATCAATTTGAACGTGATTTATGGAGTCGAGGATACCAACATATCGTTGGAACAGATGAAGTAGGTAGAGGCCCTATGGCGGGACCTCTCGTTGCTGCGGCTGTTATTCTTCCTCAAAGTATTCAAATTCCAGAATTAAATGATTCAAAAAAATTAAGCCCCAAGAAAAGAGAAGTGCTGTATCAAGAAATCTTAAAATATGCTCTTGAAGTACATGTGACTTTTATTGATGTTGAGGAAGTTGATCGACTGAACGTGTATCAAGCTAGTAAAAAGGCAATGAGAATGTCCATTGAAGCGATGAGGACACCTGTGGATTATATCCTAACAGATGCAATGCCCCTTGAGGGATCCATTCCTTGCATGGATATCATCAAGGGAGATAGTAAGAGTGCAAGCATAGCAGCAGCTTCTATTGTTGCAAAAGTCATAAGAGATCGTGAAATGGTACGCCTTCATCAAGATTATCCCATGTATGGATTTAATCAACACAAAGGATATGTGACGAAAGCTCACCTTGCGGCCATATCAACCTATGGCATTTCACCTCATCATCGCAAATCTTTTGCTCCTGTTCAAAAAATACTGTTAAAAACAAAATGAAAATTGTTCAAAAAAAAGGGGGAAACCCCTTTTTAAGGTTCAATAACTTATAAAACATATCTCTTTTTGTTTGACTATTTGCATTTTATCAATTATAATAAAGTTCATAAAAAATGATTCACAAAAAGGAGTCCAATATGCCAAAATATCTTGTCATTGTTGAATCACCCGCAAAATCGAAAACCATAGAAAAATACTTAGGGAAAGACTATGCAGTCACTTCAAGTAAAGGACATATTCGCGATTTAACAACTAGAGGATATGGAGGATTTGGAGTCGACATCGAAAATGGATTTAAACCGATGTATAAAATTCTAAAGGACAAGCAAGCACTTGTTAAAGAATTAAAAAAAGATATTAAATCCTATGAGAAAGTCTTTTTAGCAACCGACCCAGATCGTGAAGGAGAAGCCATCAGTTGGCATCTTTATGATACACTTGATTTGGCAAATATGTCAAGTGAACGCATAGTATTCCATGAAATTACTAAAAATGCGGTTTTATCTGCTTTTGACCATGGTCGCGACATTGACTTAGACCTCGTAAAATCCCAAGAATCTAGACGCATCGTCGATCGTATCATCGGGTTTAGCTTGTCAAAACTATTACAGAAGAAGATTGGTTCAAAATCGGCTGGAAGAGTTCAATCTGTAGCCCTAAAACTCATCGTTGATCGTGAAAAAGAAGTCAATGCTTTTATTCCCGAAGAATATTGGGAAGTTTTTCTTGATTTCACTAAGAAGAATCATCCCATAAAAGCAAAACTTGAATATTTTAATCATGATAAAGTCAAACTAGCATCAGAACAAGAAGTAAACCAAGTTTTAAATGCTTTAAAGAAATCTTATGAAGTTGTTGAAATCAATAAGAAAAATCGTGAGAAAGTTTCAAAACCACCATTTATCACATCTACTCTTCAACAAGAATCTTCCTCAAAATATAATTTTTCAGCAAAGAAAACCATGATGGTTGCTCAACGTTTATATGAAGGAATTGAACTTGAAAACGAACGTGTGGGTTTGATTACCTACATGAGAACCGACAGTACCCGTCTTGCTAGCGAGTTTATTGTATGTGCCAAAGATTATATCATATCCAATTACGGTGAATCTTATTATCGAGGATACAAAGACACCAGTAAACCAGAAAAGAATATTCAGGATGCTCATGAAGCCATCCGTCCTTCAAGCCTTGCTTATACTCCTGAGAATGTTAAACCCTATTTAAGCAGTGAAGAATATAAAATTTATTCCATCATTTTTGCTCGTGCCGTTGCCAGCATGATGACGCCAGCTCTTGTAGAAGATGAACAAGTGGTGATTGAAAATAATGGATATCAGTTTGTTGCTACAGGTGAAAAAGTTCTTTTTGAAGGCTTTTTAAAAGCCTACAAAGAATCAAATCAAACAACTCCCAAAAGCTTACCTCAATTTCATCTTCATGATCTCATCGAAGATGGTACGATTTCAACCGAACAAAAGTTTACCAATCCTCCGCTTCGATATTCGGAAGCACGTCTCATCAAGAAAATGGAAGAATTGGGAATCGGTCGTCCTTCCACATATGCTGTCACTATGGAAACACTAAAAATAAGAAATTATGTTCATCAGGAAAAGAAGGCCTTTATCCCTACCAAACAAGGCATTCTAACCTCGGAAAAACTCGATGAATTCTTTCAAGACATCATCAATATTAAATATACAGCAGAAATGGAAGAAACTCTTGATGAAATTTCCGAAGGTAAAAAAGTGTGGAATGATGAATTAGCAACATTTTATACTCGCTTTAAACCATGGGTCGATTATGCTGAAAATCATATGGAAAAGATTTATCCCGTATTTTTGGAAGAAAAATGTCCTGAGTGTGGGAGTAAACTCGTCATTCGTAATGGTCGTTTTGGAGAATTTGTCGCATGTAGCGGGTTTCCAAAGTGTCGATATATCAAAAAAACAGAAAAAGAGCAACCCATTTCAACGGGAATCAAATGTCCCAATTGTGAAGTTGGGATGATTGTCGAGCGCATTAGTAAAAGAGGTCGTCAAAAAGGAAAGCTTTTCTTTGCGTGTGATCAATACCCAACTTGTAAGACAACGTATAGTAGTTTGGATGATATTAAATCGATAGAATCGAAATAGAATGATACCAACATCGTGATTTGATGTTGGTATTTTTATTGTTTTTGCAGCAATTGAACTATTTGCTTTTGGTTCTTTAAAATAGTTTATGGTTTTATGGTCAAAAGTACTTATTTTTATGACCGACCATAAAAGATTTTAAGAAAAACCATAAAAGATTTTAACCCCACTGCAATTTTACATGCAGTGGGGTTTTGTCATACATTTATCAAATTATTTAACTCCTATAAGGTCTGTCTTCATCGTTTGC
>JAQVOS010000027.1 GCA_028702495.1 Bacilli bacterium | reverse complement strand
GGTTGTTAAGTTCATCGATGAATTAAAAAGTGATGTACGGACCAAAAAAATGACGACTGCCAGTGAATTACAACCCGTTATTGTTGATAAAATGTTTGATATTTATCTAAAAGATGAAGTTGTCAATACTAATTTAATTGTGAACCGCTTAGGATTAACGGTTTATCTATTTGTGGGTGTCAATGGAGTTGGAAAAACAACCACCATTGCCAAAGTTGCTTATAAATTGAAACAAGAAGGAAAACGAGTGCTCATTGCAGCAGGGGATACCTTTAGAGCAGGCGCGACCGAACAATTAGAAGTGTGGGGAACGAGACTTGGATGTGAAGTTGTAGTAGGTCTTGAAGGAAGTGATCCTTCCTCGGTTATTTATGAAGCCATCCAAAAAGCTAAACGAGAACATTATGATGTTCTCCTCTGTGATACCGCTGGAAGATTGCAAACAAAAGTAAACTTAATGAAGGAACTTGAAAAAATCAAGAAAGTCATTGGTCGTGAAGTTGACGGGGCTCCCCAAGATACACTCTTGGTTATCGATGCTACCACTGGACAAAATGGTCTCAGTCAAGCCCGAGCTTTTATTGAAGCGACCAATGTAACAGGAGTTGTTCTCACAAAACTAGATGGAACAGCAAAAGGGGGAATTGTTCTTGCCATTCGTGACATTTACAACATTCCAATTAAACTAGTAGGCCTAGGGGAAAAATTAACGGATTTAGAATATTTCGACATTGAAAAATATGTCTATGGCTTATTTGCCGAAATGATTGAGGAGTAAAATGATGGATTTATTAGAAAAGAAAAACTTTTATAACAACTTATATGATTATTATCATGAATTATTAACCCCTAAACAACGTGAATATTTTCAAAAGTATTATTTTGAAGATTTGTCGCTTGCTGAAATTGCCGCTTTCTATGAAGTGAGCCGCAATGCCATTCATGATCAATTACAAAGTGTATATCACAGTTTGGAATCCTATGAAGAAAAATTAGGATTATTTGATCAAGCCCAACGACGCAATGAGATTTATGAAGAGTATTTAAAAACGGGGAATCATAAAATAATCGAAATGATTGAAAAACTAAAGAATTTGGAGTAAATATATGCCGTTTGAAAGTTTATCAGAACGAATACAAATGAGTTTAAGACGGATTACTGGAAGAGGTCGTCTCACTGAAAATGATATTGATGAGATGATGAAAGAGGTCCGTCTATCTTTACTCGAAGCCGATGTAAACTACAAAGTTGTCAAAAACTTTACGGCAGAAGTAAAACAAAAAGCACTGGGTGAGGCCATCTTAAAATCTCTTTCTCCTGGGGACCAAGTTGTAAAAGTTGTCCATGATGAACTGAAAAAACTCATGGGTGAAGAAGCGGTTCCCATTGCTTACAAAGCAAATGGGGCGACCATCATCATGCTGGTTGGACTACAGGGGGGTGGAAAAACCACTCATGTAGGGAAATTAGCCAATTACCTTCGTAAAAATGATCAAAGGAAACCATTATTGATTGCTGCTGATATTTATCGACCAGCTGCCATCGATCAACTTCTCACCATTGGGCAGCAACTTGGAATTGAAGTATACCAAGAAGGAACCCAAGCCAAGGTCGTCGATATTGTTAGTAATGGCGTAAAATATGCTAAATCTCAAGGATTTGATCTCATTATCATAGATACCGCTGGACGCTTACATATCGATGAAGTGTTGATGAAGGAACTTGATGATGTCGTAAAAGCGATTCATCCCGATGAAGTCTTATTAACAATCGATGCGATGATGGGACAAGATGCGATTAACGTTATCACATCCTTTCATGAAAAACTTCCCATTACGGGCTGTATATTAACAAAACTCGATGGTGATACTCGTGGAGGCGCTGCTTTATCAATCCGCTACTTAACCAATATTCCAATTAAGTACGTGGGCTTGGGGGAAAAATTAGATCAAATAGAATTGTTTCATCCCGATCGGATGGCTGGTAGAATTCTTGGAATGGGTGATGTTGTTACCTTAATCGAGAAAGCCACAGAAGCCATTGATGAAGAAGAAGCCATGAAATTGTTTGAAAAAATGCAAAAAGGCATTTTCAATTACAATGATTTTTTAAAACAATTAAAATGGATTAAAAAAATGGGTTCTATGAAAGGCATTTTAGGATTAATTCCCGGTTTAGGTGCCCAACTCAAAAAGATTGATATTGATGATAAACAACTCACCAATATTGAAGTCATCATTGGATCGATGACCCCTTATGAACGTAAAAATCCTGATTTAATGTCACGAAGCCCATCGCGTCGTGATCGTGTTAGTAAAGGCTCAGGTCGCCCCTATCAAGAAGTGAACGCCCTTACAAAACGCTTTGAAGATATGAAAAAGCAAATGCAAGTTATGTCAGGAATGGATCAAAAGTCTATGGCTCGAAATATGCAAAATCCCCAGGTTCCCACTAGACGGAATAAAGGAAAAGGCAAAGGAAGAGGTAATTTTAGAATTTAAGAGGTGTTACTATGAAGTATGAGCAATTTGCATCAAAAATAGAAATGATTGAACAAAACTTAAAGTTAGCCATGGAACAAAAGCAAGTTCAAAGCGAGAGCATTATAATGAATGCCGCGAAAGAACTTGTTGAAAACAAGGATTATGCCCTTGTCTTTTTGGCGTCTTTAGAAACTCAATTACAGGAACACCACCAAGAAAAGGATGCTCATATTTTAAAACTTACTCAAGATATAGAACTTTTGAAACAAAAGCTTGAAAAAGAAGTGACAGAATATCGAAAAACTCATCTTGTGGAAGAAGACAAAGCTCGTCTTCTAACCAACAAAGAAGAGAAATTGGTTGAGCCACGAGCTCGCAAGAAAAAAGAGATTCAAGAAATCAACCAAAAAATAACACTTTTGGATAAAGAATGTCTTCAAATTTTAAAAGAAAATGAAATGGCCTTAGCGGAAGAGGAAAAGAATTTTAAACAAAAACTCGTTGAACTTGATCGTAAAATGAAATTCGAAGTTCAAAAAATCTCCGATGCGATTTTAACACCAACCACAGATGATAATCCTGATCAAGTTGGATTCATCAATAAGAATAAAGCAATCGAAATGCGAAAAAACGGCATCAATGAAATCGCTAAAATCAAACTCAAACACTATAATGAAATGCGTCAAATGGAAATTGCTTTTTGTAATTACAAACATAAACTCAAACGAGATCGTGGAATCTTACGCGAAGAATATGATAAAAAAATTGAAGAACTTCATTATGCTCGTAAAAATCATCAAATAGATTTACAAAAGCAAATTGATATGTATGACTTTGATGTATATAAAAATACGAACACTTTTGAGAAAACTTATCGTTTTGCTGAAAATGATATTTATCTTCAATTTCAGGATAACCTCACAGCTGTCCAGACGGATGTCATGAATGTAAAAAAAGCGAAAGCTGATATTAATCATTTAGACTATGTGGGAATCTATGATCAAGTCAAAAATTATGATATCAATCAAATGAAGGTTTTTGATACACACCATCAATCTCAAAACCAATTAACCAAGGAAATGTTTGAAAAAGCCAATGAATTCATGATTGATATGCTCAACACCTATGAAAACATGGTTGCATCAATTCTTAATCATTATTGGGATGTGACGTATCGTCAGGAACAACAACTCGCCAATGCCTTTGTTTTCTTAAACTATCAAACAAAATTATCTAGTGATTTTAACTATGTTTCTTTCAAACAAGAACTTGATCAACTTTTAGGCGACTTTAAAAAGCGTCAAACACTTCGTTTAGATGAATTTCTTCAAACAGTGAATGATTACTTTAAGAGCTTATTAAGACAAGTGTCCAATCTTTATCATTCTATCAATGATTATTTGGATTCTGAGCAAAAGCATCTAGTTAATTATCAAGAAACACTTCAACAGTTAATTAAGAAAGTTCATGATAAAGCTAGCGAACACTTGCGATTAAAACACGAACAAGTACATAAAGGCTTACAAAATGACGAACTTCATCTCTACGAAGAACAAAAAAAGGCGGGGGACCAACTCGCCAATCAATCGAAAGCCATTGAAAATGATTATTTTACAAAATCAAATCATTTGAATGATAAAATTGATGCGTATAACCTTACTCTGAAGAACAATATCAATCGTGTGAAACAAGAGTATCAAGCGTTTATTACGAAAAATAAAGCTAACATAAACAAATTTAAAGCTAATTATAAATACGAATTACAGACTGAATTATCGCAAATTGCTCATAAATATGATACCTTTATTCGTGATACAGAAATAGAATGTAAGACAAAGTTGAAAATGGGACAGTTATAAGAAAAAACCGCTTGTTCAAACGGTTGTTTGAATAAACGGTTTTATAATAATTTTCTAAGACTTTGTTTTACCAATTCTTCAATCGACAAATCGAGATTGGCTTGGATGAAGGAATCGATTTTCTTCAGTTCCCCAGGATTATAACCCAGGAATCGAAGCGCTTCTTTCACATTTTTCACCTTTGGATGTTCGGTTGCACTGGAAGCCATGGCAAGTTTGCCCTGGAGGTCAAGGATAATTTGACTACTCGCTTTGGGACCTATTCCTGGAAATCTTTGCAAATATTTCACATCTGAACTGAGAATGGCTTCTTCTAAACGATGTGTATCTCCACTTGCAAGGATGGCAAGAGCACCTTTGGGACCAAGACCTTTCACGGAAATCAATTTGATGAAGAAATCTTTTTCTTCTTGAGTGCGAAAACCATATAGTTCGAAAATATCTTCACGAACATGTAAATGAGTATATAAGGTTAACTCCTCATGCAAAGTAAAACTAAAGGGATTGGGTGTTTTTACAAAATAACCAACCCCATTATTCTCAATAACGATGCCTGAGGCAACAGTACCTGTGATAATTCCTTTGATGTAGTAATACATATTCCACCTCTTGTCAAAATTATAACATATTTCAAAATTTATGTAAATCGAAAGGAACACATTTATGGAAAAAGACGATTTATTGTTTGAGGAAAATGAGAATAATCTCCGCCCCCAAACCTTAGAGGAATATATTGGTCAACATGACATGAAGGAGACTTTAAATATCTTTATTCAAACCGCTAAAATGCGAAAAGAATGTTTGGATCATGTGTTATTGTTTGGCCCTCCAGGACTTGGAAAAACCACCATGGCTCACATTATTGCCAATGAGATGGAAACCCATATTAAATCTATTACAGCTCCATCGATCAATCGTGTGGGTGATTTAGCAGCCATATTATCCAGTTTAGAAGCAGGAGATGTTCTCTTCATCGATGAAATTCATCGCTTACCAAAAATTGTGGAAGAAGTATTGTATTCAGCAATGGAAGACTTTGCCATCGACATCATCATTGGGAAAGATTCCACTGCTTCCACAATTCGGATTGATCTACCTCCCTTTACCTTGATTGGAGCAACGACTCGATGCGGTGACATTTCATCTCCACTTCGCGATCGCTTTGGCATCGTGAACCAAATCAATTATTATTCTGTTGATGAATTAACCCAGATTATTCATCGCACTTCTCATGTATTTAATTTTAATATCACACCCGATGCAGCATTAGAAATTGCACGTAGATCCCGAGGAACGCCTAGAGTCGCTAATCGTTTGTTTCGTCGGGTTCGCGATTTTGCTCAATTTATGGATGAAAATGCTTCGGCTATTGAAAAACCAATCGCCCATGAATCACTCAATAAACTAAAAATTGATGAATTAGGACTCAATCTAACCGATCACAGATATTTACAAGCCATACAAGAAAAATTTAAAGGAGGACCTGTGGGTCTTAATTCCATTGCAGCTTCGATTGGAGAAGAAGCAACCACCCTTGAAGATGTTTATGAGCCTTATCTATTACAAGAGGGTTTCATTGTTCGAACCCCTCGAGGAAGGATGGTAACGGAAAAAGCCGTCTCCCACATGAAAAAATTTTATGAGAGTTGAAGATTTCAATTATTATTTGCCTCCAGAACTCATTGCTCAAACACCTCTCGAAAAGCGTAGTGATTCACGACTACTTGTTCTCGATCGAAAGAGTGGAGGTATTTTGCATGACCATTTCTACCATATCAGTGATTATTTACAAGAGGGTGATGTTTTGGTTTTAAATGATACCAAGGTCATGCCCTCGCGTATTTATGGTAAAAAAGTAGATACCCAAGCTGTCATCGAGTTTTTGCTATTAAAAGAGGTTACACCCAATGAATATGAAAGCCTCGTAAAACCAGCACGTCGCATTCACGTTGGAACCATCATTGATTTTAGTGGTCTCATGCAAGGAGAAATTACGGCAAAATATGATGATGGTATGTGTCATATCCGTTTTCACTTTGAGGGCATTTTCTTTGAAATTTTAGAAAAGCTTGGAGAAATGCCTCTCCCTCCCTATATCCATGAAAAACTAATCGATCAAAATCGTTATCAAACGGTTTATGCTAAAGTGTTGGGAAGTGCTGCTGCTCCAACGGCAGGTCTTCATTTTACCCCCGAACTCATATCATCCCTTCAAAAACGTGGCATTCAAATCGTTTATCTCACCCTTCATGTAGGATTAGGGACGTTTCGTCCGGTATCAACAGAAACCGTTGAAGCTCACCATATGCATTCTGAATATTACGAAATGAATGAAGGAGCAGCTCAGATTCTCAATCAAGCAAAAAGAGAACATCGTCGCATTATTAGTGTCGGTACCACTTCAACAAGAACCCTTGAATCCATTTACGGAAGATATCATTCTTTTAAAGCGGTCTGTGAGGAAACCAATATCTTCATTTATCCAGGATATCAATTTGTCGCCATCGATGGCCTCATCACCAATTTTCATCTTCCTAAATCATCGCTTGTGATGCTTGTTTCAGCTTTCTCAAGTCGTGATATCATCATAAGGGCTTATCAAGAAGCCATCAACAAACGGTATCGTTTCTTCTCCTTTGGGGATGCTATGTTTATCAAGTGAGCCAATCGGCTTACTTTTTTTATCTTTCATTTAAAGAATATTTCCTATATGTTCTCTTATATTGTGATATTTTGGCGAAAATGTTCCTAAAAATATTTAATGGGAATGGTGGAAAAAAACAGCATTCGATGGTATAATAAACAAGTAAGCGAGGTAATGATTATGCCCCTAAAATATCAATTAATTAAAAAAAGTTCAGAATGTATGGCCCGGCTTGGTCAAATTACAACACCTCATGGAAGTTTCGAAACGCCAGTATTTATGGCAGTAGGAACCCAAGCCACCGTTAAAACATTGGTTAAGGAAGAACTTGAAGCCATTGGTTCGCAAATCATCCTCGGAAATACCTATCATTTATGGAATCAACCAGGCAATGATATCGTGAAAGAAGCGGGTGGACTTCATCAATTTATGAATTGGGATCGCTCAATCCTAACAGACTCTGGGGGATTTCAAGTTTTTAGTCTTGCAAAACTGCGTGATATTAAAGAAGAAGGAGTCACTTTCAAACATCACAAGAGTGGTGCCCCCTTATTTTTATCTCCCGAACTATCTATCCAAATTCAAAATGATTTGGGAAGCGATATCATGATGGCATTTGATGAATGCCCCCCCTATCCAGCCAGTTATGAATATATGAAAAACTCTGTTGAGCGTACACTTCGATGGGCTCGGCGTTCGCAAGAAGCCCATCGCAATCCCACCACTCAAGCTCTTTTTGGGATCGTTCAGGGAGGAGAATATCAAGATCTTCGTGAATACTGTGCAAAAGTTTTGGTTGAGATGAATTTTAATGGATACTCAATTGGGGGATTAAGTGTGGGCGAGCCCAAAGAAGTCCAAAATCGAGTCTTAGAATTTACAACGCCACTCTTGCCAGAAAACAAACCTCGTTATTTAATGGGGGTCGGTTCTCCTGGTATGATTCTTGATGCTGTGGAGCGAGGCGTCGATATGTTTGATTGTGTGCTCCCAACACGGATTGCACGTCATGGTACAGCTATGACCAGTTCTGGTCGAGTCCTCATCAAAAACAAACAGTATGAGCGTGATTTTACCCCTCTTGATTCGAATTGCCAGTGTTACACTTGTCGCAATTATACGAGAGCTTACTTGCGCCACTTGTGGAAAGCCAATGAAATGCTTGGCCATCGCTTGTTATCGATTCATAACATTCAGTTTTTAGTGGATTTAACGGCTAATATTCGTGCTGCCATTCGCGAAGATCGATTTATGGAATATAAAAATCAAGTATATAAGGATTATGGATTATATGATAACGATAAAGATTTCTAAAAAAACCCCTATCCTCTTGCTTCTCTTGATGGCTCTCGCATTCATGGGAACTGGATGCTTAAAAAATCAAGTAACTCCACACGAAGGCAGTATTCGCTTATACCTTGATTCTGAATTCACACAATATATGCCCTATACAGATGTGCCTGATTTTACATTTACATTTGAGGGCATCGTCAACACCATTTCTTACTCTCCAGATACTAATGCTACTGTGTTTGCTTCCAATGATGATGTGGTGTTTTCAGGAATGGTTGCAAATCTCATTGCTGCCCATGGAGTAGCAACAGAAGTCGTTGGCACGAAAACATCTCCCACCACTCAAATCAATACAAAAAATGAAGAACAAAAAATAACCCCCCATCAGTATCCTGTTGATGATGAAACAGTTTATGATGAGGTTGCTTATCTTGCTTTTGAGAATGGCTTAAAAATGACTATCAATTATCGTCGCTTCATCAGTAATGGTGTCGCTTATTATTGCTGGCGTTATAGCAGTAACATTACTTTTTATTTGTATTATCCCATGATGGTTGTTGAAGAAAATGGAGCAAAAGAGCTTAGATTACTCGCACTCCCCAATCGTGTTACATTTCAAGTGGGGTCTCAACTGAAAGCGAGTAGTCTCATGTCAAAAGATGATTATCTCAGTGAAGCTAAATATTCATTTTCCTACTATGAAGATGAAACAATTGAAGATCCTGCTCAATATGTAAAAGATTACTATATGACTTACCATCAAGGTGAAGAAATGGGTGAACTATTTACCTTTGTTTACTTAGGATATCGCTATCAAGTGATTTTTTATGAACAGGGATTTACCATTCATTATCTTGGAGTCATTGCTTAAGAACTAAAAGGATGATGCAATCATCTCTCTTTACAAAAGTGATAACTCTTGTTATAATATGTGATGTAACCAATGAATTTATCAGTAAAAACTGTTTATTTTTATCAATCATTATGATATAATAGATTTAACTAAAACTCTTACGAGGAGGAATAATATGTATAGTCAAGATGCTTTCAATGAAAAACCGGTATTAAAGGTCATCGGAGTGGGTGGCGGCGGCGGAAATGCAGTCAATCGCATGATTGAGAATGATGTGAAAGGCGTTGATTTTGTTGTCATCAATACAGATGCCCAAGTATTACGTCTAGCCAAAGCTGATGTTCGTTTGCAAATTGGAAAGCAATTGACGAAAGGGTTGGGTGCAGGTGCTGATCCTGAAATTGGGCGCCAAGCAGCTGAAGAATCAGAAGAAGACATTCGTGAAATCCTTCGCGGTAGTGATATGGTCTTTATCACTGCTGGTATGGGAGGCGGAACCGGAACGGGTGCTGGACCTATTGTTGCTCGCATTGCGAAAGAAATGGGATGCCTAACCGTTGGTATCGTCACCAAGCCTTTCACATTTGAAGGTCGTAAACGGATGAACCAAGCCGTCAAAGGATTGGCTGAATTGAAACCTTTTGTTGATACCCTCATTGTTGTACCCAATGATAAATTATTAACCATGGCTGATCGCAACCTCACTATGTTAGAATCCTTCCGCGAAGTAGATAATGTCTTACGTCGTGGGGTTCAAGGCATCGCTGAAATTGTGACCATTCCTGGATTAATCAATGTTGACTTTGCCGATGTTCGCAATGTCATGCGCAATAAAGGAACTGCTTTAATGGGCATAGGGATTGCAAGTGGACCCAATAGAGCAATTGAAGCAGCTCGTAAAGCCATTCGCTCACCTCTTCTTGAAATTGACATTAACGGTGCTACCGATGCCATCGTCTTTATCACCAGTGATATTGACATCACCATGCAAGAAATCTACGATGTTACCGGTGAGATTCGCAATGCTTCCTCTCCTGACATTGACATTGTCATGGGAACAGGTTTCAATGTGGATCTTCAAGGAGAACTCATTGTCACAGTCATTGCGACAGGTTTTGATAGCAAAGAAGACTTTGCTGAAGAAGTGGCTATGGCAACCATGCAAGCACCCAAACTAACCGTGGCATCAGCCCCTATTGGTAATGAAACTCGGGTAGAAAGAAAACCGGGCGAAGCCCTTCCTTCATGGCTGAGAAATCGTTTTAAATAGAAAAAGTTATGACAGAGAATCATTTCTCTGTCATTTTATTTGTATTCGTTTTCTATTGACAAAAAAGAGGATATCATTTATAATAAATAAAACAGAGTAACTAGGTTGCGTTAAGTGCTATACCATGGGATGTTGGGTATGGACGAACACTTTGTGGCGGTAATCTAGTGCGTCCGCTGGATTGCGGATCTCTTGAATGGAGGTCTTTTTTTTATGAATGGTCATGTTAGTGATGATTTATGGAAGAACCCTTTTTCCAAACAGTATTGGTTGGATGCATTAAAAGGGTTCAAAGATGTAAAAAAACTTGTCTTAGCGTCAATTTTAATCGCAATGATGATTGTTGTCAATGTGTATAGTGTTGCCTTAAACATTGAAGTTTTGGGAAATAAGGTTTACTTTGAATTCATTCCATCTATCATATGCTCGATGCTTGTGGGACCTGTGATTGGAATAGCTGCTGGAGCCATTTCGGATATTCTTGGATTTATGATCATGCCAGGTGGATATTCATTTTTCTTTGGATATACCTTATCGGCCATCCTTGCAAGTTTGATATATGCTTTATTTTTATATAAAACTAAAATAACCATTATGAAGATATTTCTTGCAAAATTCGTTGTGAATCTCTTTGTGAATGTCGTGCTAGGAAGTTTGTGGCGTGTCATGATGACGGGAGTATTCTCAATGTATTGGAGTTATGCTATCCTATCCCTCACAAAAAATATGTTACTTCTCCCTTTTGAAGTGGCGATTCTATATTATTTATTGAAGTATCTAATTCCCATTTCAAAATCAGCTCATGTGATGAGCATTCATGTCCCCGATGTCATTCATTTCATGTAATGAATGCATTACCTCTATGAAATGGGAGCGTTTTTGTATTGAAAAAAATCAATGAAAGATGTATAATATATAGTGGTAAAAAATTGGAGGATTTATGAAGAAAAAATTAGTCATGCTTGCAATTATGGATGGTTTCGGCATTTCTTCAGTAGTGAAAGGCAATGCCATCAAAGCAGCAAAAACTCCCAATTTAGATTATTTATTTAAAACCTATCCCAATACCCTACTTGGAGCAAGTGGGGAAGATGTTGGACTTCCTGATGGCCAAATGGGCAATAGCGAAGTTGGACATATGAACATTGGAGCCGGTCGAATTGTCTATCAATCGTTAACTCGTGTTAATATTGCTGTTCGGGAACAAACCTTAGAACATATGGAAGCCATCGATACCGCAATGGTCAACGCCCTCAAAAACAATGGAAAACTACACATCATGGGGCTTGCAAGCGATGGTGGAGTTCATTCTCATATTGATCACATCCTCTATTTATTAGAAAAAGGCGTCAAACGTGGCATTAAAGAAGTCATTATCCATGCATTCTTAGATGGACGTGATGTTCCTCCGCAATCTGCTCTTCAATATCTACATCAGATTCAAAAACGAATTGATGAAATAGGCCATGCAAAAATTGGAGTCGTCAGTGGTCGTTATTATGCAATGGATCGCGATAAAAACTATAATCGCGTTCAACTGGCTTATGATGCTTTGGTTTATAATGCTGCACCTCATCAAGGAATTGATGAAGGCATTCAAGCCTCTTATCAAAAAGGGGTTAGTGATGAATTTGTGGTTCCCTTTATTGTGAATACGGATACAAAAATAGAAGATGGTGATAGTGTCATTTTCGCAAACTTCCGTCCTGATCGTGCGATTGAAATATCAACCGCCCTTACCAATCCTAAAAAGACGACTTTGGAACAAACCAAAGAATATCAAAAATTGACCTATGTGTCGATGATGTTATATAGTGAGCAAGTCAAGGGACTCGTAGTATTCCCCAATCAAGATTTAGTGGATTTATATGGGGAAGTCATTAGTCGCGCTGGACTTCGTCAACTACGCATTGCTGAAACAGAAAAATATGCTCATGTCACATATTTCTTTGATGGTGGCGTTGAAAAAGACTATCCCAATGCTGATCGTATTCTGATTCCTTCTCCCAAAGTGGCTACCTATGATATGCAACCTGAAATGAGCGCGTATCAAGTGTGTGATAAAGTGGTTGAAGCCATCCAAAGTGAACAATATGACACCATCATTCTAAACTTTGCAAACTGCGATATGGTCGGTCATACATGTGATTTTAATGCAACCGTGAAAGCCGTCGAAACCGTTGATACTTGCATGGGTCAAGTTTATGAAGCAGTTCAAAAAGTCAAAGGGTGTCTATTGGTAACAGCCGATCATGGTAATGCAGATAAGATGGAAGATGAGTTTGGAAATCCATTCTCAGCTCATTCAACCAATCCCGTTCCCTTCATTGTTTGTAAACTTGGATACTCTTTACGTGAAGGTGGAAATTTAGGAGATATTACTCCGACCATGTTGTATTTATTAGGTCTTGAACAACCAGTAGCAATGACTGGTAAAAATATTATAAAATAAGGAGAAAAACTATGCCATTTATTAAAGAAATTTATGCTCGCGAAGTCTTAGATTCTCGTGGTAATCCGACTGTTGAAGTAGAAGTGTACACTGAAAGTGAAGGCTTTGGTCGTGCAATCGTTCCAAGTGGAGCTTCAACAGGTGAACATGAAGCCGTTGAATTGCGTGATGGAGATAAGAAACGTTATTTAGGCAAAGGTGTTTTAAAAGCCGTTGAAAATGTCAATGATGTCATTGCTCCCGAATTAATTGGGATGAATGTATTTGACCAAGTTGGAATTGATAAAACCATGATTGAACTTGATGGAACGCCAAACAAAGGAAAATTAGGTGCAAATGCAATCCTAGGTGTTTCGATGGCTGTTGCGAAAGCAGCAACTGATTTGTGTGGTTTATCTTTATACAATTATTTAGGTGGATTTAATGCGAAAGAATTACCAACACCCATGATGAATATCATCAATGGTGGTTCTCATGCTGACAACAATGTTGATTTCCAAGAATTCATGATTATGCCTGTGGGTGCACCTACTTTTAAAGAGGCCATTCGTATGGGCGCTGAAGTTTTCCATAGTCTTAAAAAAGTTTTATCAAAAATGAAACTCAGCACCGCTGTTGGTGATGAAGGTGGATTTGCTCCTGATTTCAAATCAAATGAAGATGCTATTAAAGCCATCATTGAAGCCATCCAGCTCGCTGGCTATGTTCCTGGAGAAGATGTATATCTTGCTATGGACGTTGCTGCTTCTGAATTCTACAATAAAGAAACAAAGAAGTATGTCTTAGAAGGCGAAAATGGAAAAGAATTTGATGCTAAAGGCCTTGTTCATTTCTACGAAAGTCTTGTTGAAAAATATCCTATCATTTCAATCGAAGATGGATTGGATGAAAATGATTGGGATGGTTGGAAGTATCTAACCGAACGCTTAGGCAAGAAGGTTCAATTGGTTGGAGATGATCTCTTTGTTACCAACACTGAACGTCTTTCCAAAGGAATTGCAATGGGCGTTGCGAACTCCATTTTAATTAAAGTCAATCAAATTGGTACTTTAACTGAAACGTTCGAAGCCATTGAAATGGCTAAAAAAGCAGGTTATACCGCTGTTGTTAGTCATCGTAGTGGTGAAACTGAAGATACAACCATTGCTGACATCGCTGTTGCTCTCAATGCGGGTCAAATCAAAACTGGCTCCATGAGTCGTACTGACCGCATTGCAAAATACAATCAATTGCTACGGATTGAAGATGAACTCGCTGATACCGCAGTATATAATGGATTGAAATCATTCTACAATCTTAAAAAATAATATCGAATGTAACATGACTATTCAAAGGTCGATTGCGATTTCGTGATTGGCCTTTTGTTTGCGCTTAGGAGGAATTATGGAATTATATCATGGCTGTCAAAATAGGTTTGCGATTACGGAAGAAAAACATTATATCGAACACCCACAAGAAGCGATTCAAATATGCTTAGAATATGAAGTAGATGGACTGATTGTGTTTATTAAAAATCCACTTAAAATGGTGTTACTCAATGCGGATGGTTCTGTTGCTAGTATGTGCGGTAACGGCATTCAATGCTTTGTGAAGTATGGAGTAGATCAACACTATATCACTCAAGATCATTTCACTGTCAAAACGCTTGCAGGAGAAAAACAAATTGAAATATTAAGTAAGAACCCTTTTGTTGCTCGCGTCAACTTAGGAGTTCCAAGTTTTAGTGCCAAAAAAATGGGAATTGATATAGAAGAAGAAGAATTATTTGGACAAGAAGTCAAATTGCTTGGCAAAAATTATTCTCTTTATGCGGTATGGACAGGAACGGATCATGTCGTCATCCCAGTGAGTGATTTTAAAGCGATTGATGCCATCGGCCCCCTTTTAGGCCGCAACAAACTATTTAAAGGTGGCATCAATGTCAACTTCATGAGAGTTGTAGATAAGCATCATATCGAAGTTCGTACGTTTGAACGCGGCGTTGGATGGACAAAAGCTTGTGGAACAGGCTCCTCAGCAAGTGTTGTGGTTGCAAATCGCTTGGGGTTGGTGGAAGATAACGTGAATGTCACCCTCTTAGGGGGCGACCTTACGATTGAACTCATCGATAAAAATGTATTTATGACTGGACCAGCGGTTAAAATGGACTAATTGTTAAGGTCAAATTAAGGTTAGAGCATATAATATAGTATCGTTGCACAAAAAATGTCGTTTCCTTTGAAAGATGCATTAAAATATGTTATAATGAACTTGTAAATAAATAAGAAAGAGAGGTGAGAAGAATGAATAGTGCTTTGAATGAATTAATAAATAAGGCCATGGAAAATGGATTCATCATAGTGGAAGAATTGCAACAGTATTATGAAAAAGATAGTTCTGAATACAACCGGATTATCAAACAGTTGCAGGAAGAAGATGTGGATGTCATCACTAAAGAAGATGAACTATTGACTGAAAAAGTTGATGGGACTGAAGTTGAAGCGGATTTATCTAAACTTTCAAAGTCTAATGATAGCTTAACCTCTTATATTCAAGATATCAAAATGTTTCCTCTCCTTAACCTTGAAGAAGAAATGGCTCTTGCTCGTGAGATTAAAGCGGGTGTAGAAGCAAAAGCATATCTCGATGGTCATCCTGATTTAACGGATGATGAAAGAGAAGAATATGAGTTTCTCTATGAAAAAGGAGAAGCCTCTCGTGATTATTTCACGAACTGCAACTTGCGTCTTGTCGTATGGTGGTCTGCGAAGTATCGTAATAAAGGCCTCCCTCAAGAAGATCTTATTCAAGAAGGAAACATGGGGCTTATGAAAGCTGTTGAAAAATACGATGCTGAAAAGAACATTCGTTTTAGTACCTATGCGAGTAATTGGATTCGAAAAAGCATGATGCGTGCCATTCAAAATCAAGCACGAACCATTCGCTTGCCGATTCACATATCATCCTACATTAGTAAGTTAAAACGGGTAGAAAAACAATTAGAGGCAGACTATGGAAGAATGCCAACCGTTGAAGAAATCGCTGATGAAATGGGTGAACGCGTGGAACGAGTTGTTGAAATACAAGGATATATCAATGACAAAATATCACTCGACATGCCAGTAGGCGATGAAGAAGCCACTAGTTTAGGAGACTTAGTGAGTAGTACCAACTATTTAACCCCCTTTGAAGAAATTGTCAATTATGAGTATGGTGAAGAATTGCGTCGTTTGCTTCTTGAACTGAATTCGAAAGAATATCAAGTGATTACATTACGCTTTGGACTCAATGATGGTAATTCGATGACGCTTGAGGAAATTGGACGAATTATGGGATTAACGCGTGAACGTGTACGTCAAATTGAAGCAAAGGCTTTAAGAAAATTACGTCACCCTAATCGAAGTGAAAAGATTAAACAATACATGCAAATCTAAAATTCTATCAATATAAGATTGATAGAATTTTTTTATTAGGAAGTGCCGATTTTTTTGAGAAAATTTAACCTTTTATGGTATAATAAGTTCATAAGAAAGAATGATACTATGGCTTTATTTAAAAAGAAAAAAATTGAAGAAATCACTTTGCCAAATCTTGTTTCGATTGTGAATGAACCTGTCGTTATGGAATCTAGTCCTAAAAAAGAAGATACTATTACCACTTCTTTAACAGAAGTTGCAGAACGACATCATTATTTAGAACGAGAAAATGAAGGAATCATGAATGCATATTATATATGCAAGATTTTTTCATACATTGCTATCAAGGACAGTGATTTTGAGCATCAAATGAATGCCATTGATAAGCATATCAAACGACTTGAAAATCTTCATAGTGCGATTACTGAGCAGGTGCTCATTTTAAAAAGTGAGAATACTTCCTCCCAAGAAACCCTCAAAGATGTGAATGAAAAAATCAAAGAGGCTTTACTTTTTCATGAAGGCGTTTCAAATATTCTCGATGATGCACGCAATAAATACTTCAATCATTTAAAAATTGCGACATTAAATGTGTGCCTGAATCGAAAAAACATTGAACTTGAAAGAATGCATCGTGAATTGGTCACATTCTTAAAAGACTATAAATCATTTGATGAAGCTGCTCAAACGATCTACTATAATAGTGGTCAATTGATTCACCAAATGATTGATGAATTGATAAAATGTCTCATTCAGCATAAGAATGAGCGATATATTAAGGCCTATCCGACCCATTATTTCCTTAAAACGGATGTCGTCATTACCTTATCTTTTCCAGAATGGATTGAATTGTATAATCGCATTAAATTTGTTATGAAAAGTGCCATGGATGCTAAATTAATGCATTGCTTAGATTTCCGTAAATATTTTGATCAATTTGAGTTACGCTATTTAATCCTAATGATTAATTTAGAAAGAAGTAATCAACATAAAAAAAACTAGGAGGTTCTATGAGAGCAGATTTACATTGTCATACCAATTATTCGGACGGAAAATTCACTGTACAAGAGGTATTGACCTATGCTGAAGCCCGAGGACTTGACTATTTAGCCATCACCGATCACGATACTTTTGATGGCAGTCGCATTGCCTCAACCCTTTCTACTTCCTTAAAACTCATCATCGGGATTGAATTATCCACATATTATAACGATGAAAGTGTTCACATTCTTGGATACTTCAAAAATTGGTCACAAGTCGAAGCACTTCAACCTTTTTTAGATAACCAAATTTTGAAGCGAGAACAAAGAGCGTATAAAATCATCGAAAATCTCCAGGTGATGCATGGATTACACATGAACACCGCTTTTTTAAAGAAACTCAATAGCATTACAAGAGGTTCTATTGCAAGAGAGATGATTCGTCAAAAACTTGCCACAGACAATAAAGAAATATTCAGTAAGTATTTAGGGGATCATTGCCCTGCTTACATCCCCTCTACGAAAGTCTCCACGCAAAAAGGAATCGAACTCATTCATGCATGTGGGGGACTCGCCGTCCTTGCCCATCCTATGAACCTCAGGAAAACTGATCCGACGGATATTCTTAAGATGGGAGTTGATGGCCTTGAAGCCATTTATCCAACTGGGATTGATAAAGAAGGATTCTATCGTCAAATGGCCAAAGATTTTGGCATCTTCATTACTGCAGGAAATGATTTCCATGCCCTGAATGATTATAAACATGGAACTATTGGTGAATTGGCTTTATCAAATTTTGATTTGGACATTTTCTTAGGAGCCTTATATGAATCCTAGACGCATAGCCATGGATGCCATTGAGCGTATCCTCTATAAAGGAGGATATTCTAATGTGGTTATTAGTGACATCATTCATAAATATGTCCTTGAAGATAAGGACAAAGCCCTCGTGACAAAGCTGGTTTTAGGAACGGTTGAAAATCGCATCACACTTGAATATTACCTTGAACCTTTTTTGAAAAAGAAACAAAAGACATGGATTCATATCCTATTACTCATGAGCCTTTATCAACTCGTGTATTTAAACATTCCTGATGCCGTTGTTGTCAACGAAGCTGTTGAAATCGCAAACAATCGCGATCGTGCCATTGGTTCGTTTGTGAACGCCGTCCTTCGTAATTTTCTTCGAACTCCACGTCGCGGATTCGAAGGATTGGATGATATGATGCGATTATCCATACAATTTAGTTATCCTACTTGGCTGGTTGCTTATCTACTAAAGGATTATGATGCCAAGATTCTTCAGGAAATATTTGATGTCTTTGCGAAAGAACAAAAAGACGCAATTCGCATCAATACGCTAAAGACGACCAAAGAAGAAGTGAAAGAATTGCTGATGCAAGAAAACATTGGTTTTCTTGATCATCCATTGGTTCAAAACGGCTTGCTTGTGGATCAAAATCTCTTGCATCATCCGCTTTTTAAAGAAGGTAAAATTACGATTCAAGCCATTTCTAGTCAATTGGTAGCTGAGGTCTTAAATCCCTCCACGCATGCCACCATTCTTGATCTTTGTAGTGCTCCCGGAGGAAAAGATGCGCATTTAGCTGCCCTCATGAATAATGGAGGTTCCATCTTCGCTTGTGACATCCACGAACACAAATTGAATTTAATGAAATCAAATTTTGATCGCCTTGGAGTCGCCAATGTAAAGACACAACTCATTGATGCTCGTCAAGTGTATCTTCATGTGAAAGAAGAGTCTTTTGATGATGTCCTTGCCGATCTTCCTTGCAGTGGCCTTGGAGTGATGGGACATAAAGTGGATTTAAAATATCACATCACCCTAGAGTCGATTCAGGAAGTCATGAATTTGCAGAAAGAAATTTTATCAAAAGTCACCAAACTTCCAAAAATTGGAGGACATTTGATCATTAGCACCTGCACCATCAATAAGGCAGAAAATGAAGAATTAACAAAGTGGTTTATAGAGCATTATCCCCAATATCAGATTATAAGAGAAATGATGTTACTACCTCATGAAGTGGATTCTGATGGATTTTATATCTGTAAATTAAGGAGAATGAAAACATGATTTTAACCAATTTAACACGTCAAAAACTAATTGATGATTTACTGACTCTCAATGAAAAAGCTTTTCGTTCCACTCAATTATTTGAATGGGTTTACAAACAGCAAGTTTTTGATTGGGAAAAAATGACCAATATTAGCAAAACTACTCTTGAAGTGTTAAAAAATCAATATCAATTGCCCCATTTAAAAGTTGAAACCATTCAACAATCGAGTGATGGAACCAAAAAATACTTATTTGAACTCACAGATGGTAATTTCATTGAAGCAGTCCTTATGCATTATAATTATGGTGAAAGTGTTTGTATTTCGACACAGGTTGGATGCAATATGGGATGCGCATTTTGTGCAAGTGGACTAAACAAAAAGAAGCGTAATCTTGAAGTATGGGAAATGGTCATGCAAGTCGTGCAAATCGATCACGCCTTAAAAGAAGAAGGAAAGAGACTTTCTCACGTTGTCATCATGGGAATTGGTGAACCTTTTGATAATTATGATAATGTCATCGATTTTATTCAGATCATCAACGATGGTAAAGGATTAGGCATTGGCGCTCGTCATATTACGGTCTCAACTTGTGGCATTGTTCCTAAAATTAAATGCTTTAGTGACCTACCCTTACAAGTGAACCTTGCCATTAGTCTTCATTTTGCGAATGATACACTACGTAGTCAATATATGCCGATTAATCGGAGTTATCCTTTGAGTGAACTACTACCAACCTTAGAGCAGTATTATCAAAAAACCAATCGTCGTATCACATTTGAATATATTTTAATTGCAGATATCAATGATTCTGCTTCCCAAGCACGTGACCTACTCCAACTTGTGAAACCATTCAATAGTTATGTGAATCTCATTCCAATGAATGAAACGGGTGGAGTATTTAAACGTAGTTCTCGTGAACGAATGAATCATTTCTTTAATGTCTTAGCGGAAAATGGAATCAATGTCACTTTAAGACGCGAACAAGGACATGATATTGATGCTGCTTGTGGACAATTGCGAATTAAAAGAGAGGAGAAAAATGACAGGAATCATCATCAAAGCGATTAGTGGTGAATATGATGTCATCATTGACGAAAAACGTATCACCTGTAAACCATTGGGTGTTTTTCGTCACCTAAACCTCGTTCCCAAAGTAGGGGATTTCGTTGATGTCGATGGGAATAAGATTGTGAAAATCCATCCTCGAAAAAACGACCTCACTCGTCCCTTCGTCAGCAATGTGGATAAAGTATTTATCATTACCTCATTCACAGAACCAAGCCTCAATTTAAATCTTCTTGATCGCTTGATTACCTTGATACACGACCGCCGAGATGCGTGTGATCGTCGCCAACCGGGCAGCGGAGACAGGCATCCTGCTGTCGGGTCAGGCTTGCTCCCGGATTGCCGAGGCAGCCCGTGGTGTC